>NZ_JAPVZM010000002.1:0-213653 GCF_041432335.1 Streptococcus sp. 20925_1_24
TCTGCTTTGGCTGCTTCTTTTTCTTCAGTAGTTAACTCAGGACGTGCTTCAATTTCTGCAACTTTTGCAGTATAAGCATCTTCAATCGCTTGTTTTGCGGCTGGTTTTACTTCTGCTTTTGGTTCTACAGGTGTAATTGTTCCTACTCCTGCTTCTTTAGCTGCTGTTACGTCCGCATTAGAAGTTGCTTTATCGATGGCTTCTTTGGCTGTTTCTGCTTTAGCACGTGCTTCTTCCTTAGCTGCTTCTTTTTCTTCTTTCGTTGAATCAGGTTTCGCATCAATTGCTTGCTCTTGTGCTTTTAATGCTGCATCGATCGCTGCTTTAGCGGCTGGTTTGGCTTTTGCTAATGGATCTACATTATCAACTTTTGTAGTTCCTTGCTGTTCTACTACTGCAACTCCTGCATCTGTTGTCGCTTTATCAACATTTACTTTAGCTGCATCTGCCAACTTACGTGCTTCTGCTTTGGCTGCTTCTTTTTCTTCTGTTGTTAAATCTGAACGTTTTTCGATTTCTGCAACTTTATTATTATAAGCATCTTCAATCGCTTGTTTTGCGGCTGGTTTTACTTCTGCTTTTGGTTCTACAGGTGTAATTGTTCCTACTCCTGCGTCCTTCGCTGTTGTTACATCCCCATTAGAAGCTGCTTTATCAATCGCTGATTTAGCTTCCTCTGCTTTAGCACGTGCTTCTTCCTTAGCGGCTTCTTTTTCTTCTTTCGTTGAATCAGGTTTAGCATCAATTGCTTGCTCTTGTGCTTTTAATGCTGCATCGATCGCTGCTTTAGCGGCTGGTTTGGCTTTAGCTACTGGGTCTACTTTTTCTACTTTTTCTACACCGCGGTCTTTATTACGTTCCACAGATTCTTCAGTAGTTGCTGCATCCACTCTATTTTTTGCATCTTGTGCTAAACGTTCTGCTTCTTTTACAGCGGCTTCTTTTTCTTCAGTAGTTAGGTCATCACGAGCTGCTATTTGAGTCTTCTTCTCTTCGAGTACGCTTTGAATATCATTTTTAGCTGCCGTCTTAACTTCTTCTGCTGGAAGTATTGGAGTAATCTTGTTTGTTTCTTCTGTCAGTTTTGTTGCTACATCAGCTTCGGTTGTTGCTGAGTCTACTGCTTTTTTAGCTGCTGCTAGGGCTTCAATTACTTTTGCTTTAGCGGCTTCTTTTTCTTCTTTTACTGAACCATCAACTGCTTCAATCGCAGCGATTTGATCTTTAGCTGCTTTTTCTAAGTCTAATTTAGCTTTTTCTTTTTCTAATAATACTAACTTAGTGTTAATTTCAGCTTGATTTTTTCGATCAGCTACAGGAACATTATTTTTTTCTTCGTTTAGGATATTCTTAGCTTCAGCAAGTTGATCTTGCATTGCTTTCCAGCTTTCTGGAGTATAGTTGGCTTGATTTAACTGTGCTAACTGAGTCTCTAATTCATTAACCTTATTCTCCAGGTCTGTTTTATACATGCTAACAGTTACATTTTGAGTAGTTACAGGGATATTCCTAATTTTAGCTCCTACGATCGCAAAACTTGATCCCCCTTGAACAGTTCCACTTAACCCACCATATGTGGTACTTGTTAAGAATGTGTTAGTTCCTTTAAAATCTGAAGAAGTTGGTTTATCCGCCGGCAAATCAACTACATAGCTTAATGTAACTTTCTCTCCAGGTTTCAACCCTTTATAATTGATTGTCAATGTTCCATTGTTAACCGAACCCGGCGCTGTCCCACCTTCAGATGATACAAAAGTCGCACCTTCTGGTAACTTAACTTGATATTTATTTGATCCTGAAGAAGCATGTCCCTTATTTTCCATCTCGACACTAATTGTAGCTCGTACAGTTGTTGCTGTCGCTGATGGTGATACTTCGTTATATGTTACAGTTGGTGTTTTAGCTACAACATGGGCCCCAGTAGTAATTGATAGATTAGATACCATTGCTCCAAGGTAGTATGTTTCTCCATCAATTTCAATTTTCCCATTATTTGTATGTGCTACATTTGAATCAGGATCTACTTCAAGACGTACACGAAGTTTAGTTACCCCTTTAGGTACTGTTACTACACCATTATATGGTGTAGTAAGCGATCTCCAAATAACTTTCCCTTGAACCTCATTTCCTCTTTCTGGATAAGATACTGTTAATATGGTTCTATTGTCTCTTGTTCCAATTGATCCAAAACTATTTGTATTTTGAGTAATTACAACCTCTTGTCCAGGTGTTACATCAATATCTTGATATATTCCATCAAACTTATCACTCTTACTCGTACGATCATTAGCTTTTTTATATAGTGCCAACGGAATACTGTATGGATGAGTTGGATTTACAACAGATGAGTAACCTCCATACTGTGTTACTTTACCATTTGCAATAACTACTTTTTGTTGATTAGGATTGATCGGCTTCCATCCAATCAAGTCAAAAGTATTAATAACTGTCCATTTTTCAGCCGTAGTAGGTTTTCCGTTATCTTCAAAATATGGGTTTACCACATCTAGATTCTTTTCGTTAATAGATGAATCGTTATCATCTGTTGTCGCTGTATCACCTGTTCGGAATGGATTGTTTGCATCTAGAGCTTGTCCATTACGTGGATCATGTTTTCCTGAGTTTGCGATAGAGTTGGTGCCTGTAGCTTTCTCAGTATTGCTTGCTTTCTTACCAACAGTCGCTTTTCCTTCTGTGGTATCTAGTTTAGGACTTTCTACTTGCGCTTTAGGCTTACTACGTAAACCGCTGTTCACTGTCATAAAGAGTCTTCTATAAGCTTTTGTTAACTCGTCTTGACTTTTGGCTGTTGTTAGGGCAAGTTTTGCTAATCCTAGATGTTCTTTAAGTATTGCTACACTTTCATCTGTCTTAGTAGCATAGCTATCTGAGGCTAATTTAGCATCAATTTCTGCTACGTAATCTTCCAGCTGTTTTTTATCCAAGGCAGGTATAGCCTTTTCTGCTGTTTCTTCTGTTGCTGAAGTAGTAGATGATACTACTGGCGCTGGAGTTGCATCAGCAGGTTTTGAAGTAGTTGCTTCTGCTTGAGCTTTCGAAACAGTAGATGACTCCACTGATGTTGAGCTTGCATCAGTAGATGCTGGAGTAGTTGTGTCTGCTTGAGCTTTCGGCGCAGTCGAGTCACTGGCACCAGAATTTTCATCCACCTTATTATTAGCTGGAGTAGCTGCTAGGGCAGCATCTGTTGCTGTTACGTTTGGTTCTGCTGCATACACTGCACCATTTCCCAAAAACATAAAAAATGCTGCAACCGCTACACTGGCCGCACCAAAACTTACTTTTCTGACAGAGTAACGAGTTACCTTCTCACGACGTGAGCGTTCTACTCGACTCATAGAATGATTATTTTCCATCTATAAAGACTCCTTTATAATTTATTAAACTAGTGAAAACGGCAATACTAGTTAATATATATATATATATATATATATATATTAACTAAAGTTATAACCTATAAATTGTTTCCGACTTAATTTTATCATTGTTATGCTAATAAATCAAGTGTTTTAACTTATTAGACAGAAAAATAAAAATACACTTAGATTTTATTTCATGCCGAAGTTGAAACAGCACATTGAAACTTCTAAAACATTGCTATAAACTTGTTTGAATTCCCCAATAGATTTGTTCGCAGTTTATTTCAATCTACTGTAGTCTTAAACAGTTATAAAAGCGAAATCAAGAAAGTATATAAGAACAGCTTCATTCACACTAACAAGATCTAAGATTTAAAAACAAAAAACGAACAAAATAGAATTCTAACCGTCTAGAAAACTAGTTTTATTCGTTTTTTATGTTTAAGTCTAAACTTTCATTTCAAACTCTAATAACTTAACGCACTTCTGCATTGACTTTTTCTTCGAGCGATGCTTGGATTTTTTCCATATAGCGTGCGACTTCTTCGTCCGTTAAGCTATCTTCTGGATTTTGGAAGGTCAAGCTATAAGCCATTGATTTCATACCTAGTCCCAATTTCTCACCTGAGAAGACGTCAAAGAGTTTGATATCTGTCAAACGTTTCACGCCGGCTGCTTGGATAGCGTCCACAACTTCTTGGTGAGTCACTTCTGCCTTGAGAAGGAGGGCAACGTCACGGCTAACTGCTGGGAATTTAGTAATTTCCACAAATGGAGTAGCTGGTTGAAGGGCAGCCTCGATAGCTGAAAGGTTAAGCTCCGCTACATACGTTTCTGGAATATCGTAAGCCTTAGCAGTGACTGGATGCACTTGGCCAAGGAAACCAAGAACTTGGTCACCGAGTGAAATCATAGCTGTACGACCTGGGTGGAGGCTTGCAATTTCAGCTGTAGCTGTATAGCTCACTTCTATTCCCAAGCGAGTAAATAATGCTTCTAGGATTCCTTTAGCATAGAAGAAATCAACTGGAACTGCTGCTGTTTGGAAATCTTTTTCTGCAACCAAGCCTGTCAAGGCAAAGGCAAAACTGTTGATTTCATTTGGAAGTTCTTCTTTTGGATTACCTGTTTGTTCAAAGACTTTTCCAATCTCATAAAGGGCCAAGTTTTTATTCTTACGAGCTACGTTATAAGCCACTGTATCAAGGATACCAGAAATCATATTTTGACGGAGGACTGAACGATCCACAGTCATTGGCCACATAAGTTCAGTAAGGTTACTTGGTTGAGCCGTAAACTCAACTGCTTTTTCAGGAGTTGTCAGAGCATAGGTGATGATTTCTGTCAAACCTGCCCCTTCAGCAATCGTACGAATTTGACGGCGAAGTTTTTGTGTCGCAGTCAATTCACCAGCTGTACCGTCATCTTTTGGAAGACTGGTTGGCAAGCGGTCATATCCATAGATACGAGCGATTTCTTCAAAGAGGTCTGCCTCGATAGTGATATCCCAGCGACGACGTGGGACGCTGACTGTAAAGCTGTCTGCATTCCCAGAAAGACCAAAGCCAAGACGACGGAAGACGTCTTCTACATCCGCGTAAGAAAGTTCTGTACCAAGGACACGGTTAACATCAGCAAGAGTTGAAGAAACTTCCACATCAGAAGTATCAAGTTCACCCGCAGAAACGATACCCTTACGCACAGTCGCACCTGCAAGCTCTGCAATCATTCTAGCTGCCGCATCAAGAGCTTCGTTAACAGTTGCCACATTGATCCCTTTTTCAAAGCGAGAAGATGACTCAGAACGAAGGTTGAGACGACCACTAGTCTTACGAATTGATTTGCCATTGAAAACAGCAGCTTCAAGGACGACACGACTAGATTTTTCAGAGATTTCTGTTGCTTGACCACCCATAACACCTGCAAGGGCTACTGGCTTGTCTGCGACAGTGATGACTAGGTCATTCACGTCCAAGTCACGTTCTTCACCGTCCAAGGTCACCAATTTTTCACCAGCACGCGCTTCACGTACACGGATGTCAGTCCCTTCAAAGGTATCCAAGTCAAAGGCATGCATTGGTTGACCAAAGTAGAGAAGGATGTAGTTGGTCACGTCCACTACGTTATTGATTGGACGGATTCCTTCGTTCATGAGAAGGTTTTGCAACCATTGTGGACTTGGTGCGATGGTCACATTGTCCAAGATACGAGCTGCATAGTAAGGCGCCTTGCCTGTCTCAATGCCCACAGAAAGAGCATCTGCTGCAGCTTGGTCAGTTTCTGAAAGAGTAAATTCTTTAAAGTTGACTGCCTTGTCGTAGATGGCTGCCACTTCGTGAGCCACCCCACGCATAGAAAGGGCATCCGCACGGTTGGGTGTGATAGAAAGTTCGATGATTTCATCATCCAAGTCTAGATATGAGAAGACTTCCTCACCTGGAACGGCATTTTCTGGCAAGATTTGGATGCCATCTGCGAATTCCTTAGGCACAACTGAGTCAGAAATTCCCAATTCGCCAAGCGAACAGATCATCCCAAGTGACTCAAGACCACGGATTTTCCCTTTTTTGATCTTGTAATTGTCAGCGATGCGAGCTCCTGGAAGAGCCACCATAACCTTGATACCAGCACGCACATTTGGGGCCCCACAAACGATTTGACGAGCTTCTTCTTCGCCAACGTTAACCTGACAAACATGGAGGTGAGTTTCTGGCACATCTTCGCAAGACAAGACCTCACCGACGACAATTTTTGAGAGACCAGCAGCCGGTGATTCCACACCTTCGACCTCGATCCCTGTAGTTGACATTTTTTCAGCCAACTCTTGTGATGGCACATCAATGTCCACCAATTCTTTTAACCATTTATAAGATACAAGCATAATTTAGTTCTCCAGAATGACAGTTGCCACTCTAGTTCTTTTCCTTTCCTATCATTTCAATAGAAGAATCATCTTCTTACCTTAATTTCTTTTTCAGTAACCAATCCGTATCTACTTTTTGACCAACCATAAAATGATGTTGGCTAAATTTTTCAAAACCATATCGATTATAAAATGATTGAGCTTTTGTATTATGTTCCCAAACACCTAGCCAAGCCCAGGAAAAACCATTTTTTTCGGCAAGTTCCAGAGCGAATTCAAACAGTTGCTTACCGAATCCAAATCCTTGGAATTTTTGTAGCACATAGAGGCGTTGAATTTCAAAAGCATCCTCTAATTCTCTCTCAGTTTGAGCACTTCCTCAGTTGACTTTGAGAAAACCAGCTATCTCCTCTTCATGCATAATGAAATAGGTTTCGGATTCTGGATTTTCCAACTCAGTTGACAAAACTCTCAGACTATAAGCTTCTTCAAAGTATTTCTGTAACTGCTCTTCCGTATTATCATGAGCAAATGTTTCACGAAAGGTTTGTTTGGCAATTTGGGACAACACCCCAATATCTGCCTTTTCTACTTTTCTAATCATTATTTAAACTGTTCTGAGAAGCGGACATCTCCTTGGTAGAATCCACGGATATCATTGATTCCGTAACGGAGCATGGCTACACGCTCTTGTCCAAGACCAAAGGCAAATCCAGAGTAAACAGTCGCATCGATACCACTCATTTCAAGGACACGTGGGTGAACCATACCGGCACCCATAATCTCGATCCAACCTGTTTTCTTACATACATTACAGCCTTCTCCACCACACTTGAAGCAAGAAACATCTACCTCAACAGATGGCTCTGTGAATGGGAAGTAAGATGGACGCAGACGGATCTGACGCTCTTCACCAAACATTTTTTGGACAATCAACTGAAGGGTTCCTTGAAGGTCAGCCATAGAGATGTTCTTCCCAACAACCAAGCCTTCGATTTGGTGGAACTGGTGACTGTGGGTCGCATCGTCTGTGTCACGACGGAACACACGCCCTGGCGAGATCATTTTCAAAGGACCTTTGGAGAAATCATGGGCATCCATAGCACGAGCTTGAACTGGAGACGTGTGAGTACGGAGCAAGATTTCTTCTGTGATGTAGAAAGTGTCCTGCATATCACGAGCTGGGTGGTCTTTTGGAAGGTTCATACGTTCAAAGTTATAGTAGTCTTGCTCCACTTCAAAACCATCCACGACTTGGTAACCCATACCGATGAAGATATCTTCGATTTCTTCACTGGTTTGTGTCAAAACGTGACGGTGACCAGTCGCAACTGGACGACCTGGAAGCGTCACATCGATACTCTCGCTAGCCAGTTGAGCCGCGACTTTCTTTTCTTCCAAGAGCTTAGCTGTTTCTTCAAAGGCAGCTGTCAAGACATCGCGCGCTTCATTGACGTGTTTCCCAATAATCGGACGCATCTCAGCAGAGACATCTTTCATCCCTTTGAGGATTTCAGTGAGCGACCCCTTTTTACCAAGGACAGAGACACGCAAATCTTGCATTTCTTTTTCATTTTCAGCAGAAATCTGCTTCAAGCTAGCCAGCGTTTCTTCACGAAGCGCTTTTAATTGTTCTTCAATAGTTGACATAATTCCTCCATCAGTCGCTTATCAGATAAAAAGAAAACCACATGCCAAAAACTCCACTCGGAGCGTTGACACGCGGTACCATCCGTTTTCATCTGACAAGTCAGACCTTCATTTCTAAATCCATGCGCAAGTGAATTCACCCAGCTTTCATATAGAGAGCTTGCAGTCACGGCTCTCCTCCCTGATATACTTCCCTTGAGTTACTAGTCTTGCGGATTCCTATTCAATTACTACTTAGTTTATCAGATTTTGAGTTAAAAAACAAGTTAGATTAGACTAATTTCAGTATAAAAAGGAACAAGACGCAGTGAATTATCTATTTGTAGGGTCTGTTTCATCTGCTTTCCTTTTCAACAAAAGAGTTGCTGCTTGATTAAAACCATCACACCAGTTATACCATTTTGCTTCATACTCATCTTGAGCTAAGATATGATTTTTTAAATCCAGAACAGAGTAAATTTTTCTTTCTTCGCAGGCTTGCGCATAGAGATGATATAGTTCATCACCGCCGTCTCTATCAAACTCAGCAGAAATCGTATCTTGACCTGCCAATAAAGCCTGATAAGCCCTGTGATGCCCATCTGTAATCAACAAGTAATCTCCAAAGGCAAGAATACTGATTGGATCGACTTGGATTGTTTCTGCCGACTTATAAAGCATCTGAATATCTTGCAACTTCTTTTCTGATAAGTATAGTTGAGTCGGATGAAGATCTGCTATATTGACTTTCATTTCTTTCTCCTCAAAGGAATTTGATACTCATACTCAATGAAAATCAAAGAGCAAACTAGGAAACTAGCCGCAGGCTGTACTTGAGTACGGCAAGGCGACGTTGACGTGGTTTGAAGAGATTTTCGAAGAGTATCACTTCTGCTTACCTTTGAATCGCCATTGGAAGCGGAGTTTGTCATAGAAGGGAAACTCGATAAACAGGACTCCCAAGCCCACACAGAGACTAGCAAGGACATCTGATGGATAGTGAACTCCCAGATATACTCTTGATACCAGCACACTGACTAAGTAAAGGCCAAGGACGATTTGTACGATTTTTCTCCAGACTGGATTTTTAATCCGTTGACTGAGAATGACAATCAGAGAGCCGACCATCAAGGTTACAGCCAGAGAATGGCCGCTTGGGAAGGAAAATCCCTTCTCCTCAACCAAGTGTAAAATAGCTGGTCGTGGCCGCTGGTAGATATTTTTAAAGGTCACGATTAAAAGACCTGCCAAAGACAGATTTCCCAGCATTAAGAAACTTTCTATCTTCCATCGCTTACGATAAAAGATAAAAGCTGTAATGACAACCCAAGTGATAATCACTGGGATATCAATCAGGCGTGTGATGGCCCTGAAAAGAATAGTCAAGTAAGCTGGCAAGTCTCCTCGAACGGCAGTCTGTATCGGTTGGTCAAAACCGACCAGCGTTTCAGGGTAAAATTTGACCATGTAGCCAAGAATAACGAAAAGTAAAAGGGCAAAACTGCCCTTCATTAAAAATGTTTGTTTATCTCTCATAATATTTTAAGGTTGGTTTCAAAAGGACGTACAACAACCAGAATGAAACGGAAAAGATTACACCCTCAATCAAGTTAAAAGGTAATACCATGGTCATTAGATAGTTGGAAAGTCCCAAAATTTTTCCAATATCAAAGTTAGCAAACTTCGCGTACAAAGGAACAGCGTAAACATAGTTGAGAACCAACATAGCCACGGTCAAGCCAATAGTTCCAGCTAGAGAGCCTAGTAGGAAACGAAGGGTTGTCCGTTCCTTTTTCCAAATCAAAGCAAATACGATAACAAAAACTCCCAAAGCTACGATATTCATCGGCAAACCAATGTAAGTATTCACTCCTTGACTATTAAGAAGCAATTTCAAGAGTGAGCGAAGCAAGAGAATTCCTAGAGCAGCAGGCAAATCCATGACCACCAAGCCCACAAGGACTGGCAAGATACTAAATTCGATCTTGAGGAAGGACGCCGCTGGCAAAAGCGGAAAGTCAAAGTACATCAGCACAAATGAGATGGCTGATAAAATCGCAATGGTCGAAAGTCGACGTGTGTTTGTCATAACAGGTTCCTCCAATTTTCTATAAAATCAGAAGAAGTTAGAAAGGATTCCTCTATCTATTCTCACTTTTTATATCCCAAAAGTTCCCTCTCACTCTATTAAGGAAATTCAAGCAAGCGGTTACAGTTTAGCTATAAATCTATCAGAACAGACAAAGCTATTCTTTCGTCTTCTCCCATCCAGACTATACTGTCGGTTGTGGAATCTCACCACATCAGCTTGCGCTCGCGGACTTATTTGGCTAAGATATTTTAGATTTATCTAGGCGTCGCAGTCGAAGATAATACTTAAAGTATATCGAGACAAGACAACGACGAGAAAGCTAAAACAGATAGTCAAATTTACCGCCGGTCGGGAATTTCACCCTGCCCTGAAGACTCTTTTATCATAACAAAAAACGCTTGCAAGCGCAAGCATTTTGTTCATTTTCATTTTTTATTTCAATTTATCTGCTTCATAGGTATGAACGAGCTCAAGACCTGCAAAGTTCTGCTGGCGGAGGGCTTCGTAGACAATCATGCAGACGGTATTAGACACATTGAGACTGCGGACATGTTCATCATTCATAGGAATACGGAGAGCCTTCTCAGGATGTTCTCGCATAAAGTCCTCAGGCAAGCCCTTGTCTTCACGTCCAAATAGAAAATAATGGTCTTCGTTAGTCGATAAATCCACCTCAGAATAGACTTTTTCCGCGAATTTTGAAATCAGATAGAGTTTTCCCTCCATCTGAGACATGAAATCCTCTAAACTCTCGTAAAAATAAATCTCTAGTTTATCCCAATAATCCAACCCAGCTCGCTTCATCTTGCGGTCATCGATAGGAAATCCCATAGGCTTTATGATGTGGAGGGGAGAATTGGTCGCAGCGCAAGTACGCGCGATATTGCCTGTATTTTGTGGAATTTGAGGTTCAAATAATACAATGTGATTTGTCATGACTTGCTTCCTTTTACCATTGCAAAAAAATAGCCACACTGCCCGGAGTCAAGCTCAGCAAACAGCGTGGTTAAGGCATCGTTAACTTACCTCACAACAGGTTTGAAGTAAATCAGCGAAACTACTTTCTTAGTATAACACTTTCAGAATCATTGTCAATAGAAACGACTTGATTTTTTCAATTTTTTCAAGCTATTTCCAAGGGTTGTAAAATCGTCCCTGATTCTGCAAGATAAGTAGTAAACTGGTTACTAAAAACAAGGTTGCCAAGAGCAAGGTAATATAGTCTCCTTTTTTCAAGGCCTGATAACTATACCAAGTGCGTTTCTTCTCTTTCCCAAAGCGTCGAAGCTCCATGGCGGTCGCGATGGTATCAATGCGTTCTAGCGAACTGAAAATCAAGGGAGTAATAATGCGCAGATTGCCTTTGATTCGTTGCATAAGAGAAGCTTTCTTGGATAATTCCATCCCACGCGCCTCCTGAGACATCTTGATAGTAAAGAATTCTTCCTGCAAATCTGGAATATAGCGCAAGGTCAGGCTTACAGAATAGGCAATCTTGTAAGGCACACCAATTTGATTTAAACTGGAAGCAAACTGACTAGGATGAGTTGTCATCAAAAAGATAATAGCTAGAGGAATGGTGCAAAGGTACTTAATAGCCAGATTTAGCAGATAAAAAAGCTCTTGACTAGTCAGAGTGTAGTCACCGATTCCCTGCCAAATCACACTTCTCTCTCCGTAAAGTCCAACCCCATACTCGGGAGAAAAGAGATAGACCATCAAAACGTTTAAAATGGCAAATACCGTCGCAAAAACGGCCACAAAGGAAACATCTTTAAAACGAATTTCTGACAAATAGAGAAGAAAGACCGAAAAAATAGCAATCAGAACAAGCAATCTGGTATCATAGCTAATCATGGCCGCCAATGACACGAGAATGAAAAAGAGGAGTTTCCCAGCTCCTGACAAGCGATGAATCACAGTATCTCTATGCTGGTAACCGATTAATTTAGCTTGCATCCTTCTCTCCTTTCTTTGTAAAATGCCGTTAAAGCAAGTGGATCCACGTCGAGTTTCTTGGCCAAGTTAAAGATTGAAGTTTCTTTTAGGTTGGCTTTTACTAACAACTCAGGATTACTCAAAAGACTAGCTGGATCAGTATCGGCAATCAATTCCCCATCCACCATGACAAGAGCTCGGTCTGAATAATCCAGCATCAATTGCATATCATGCGTAATCATGACAATGGTATGACCTTTTTGATGCAACTCTTCGAGAAATTCCATAATCTCAGTATAATTCTTCTGGTCTTGACCTGCTGTCGGTTCATCTAAGAGGATAATTTCAGCCCCCAAGACCAAAATCGATGCAATAGTGACACGTTTTTTCTGACCAAATGACAGGGCAGAAATGGGCCAATTACGGAATTCATAGAGACCACAAATTCTCAAGGTTTCATAGACTCTCGTTTCAATTTCCTGCTCGTCCACACCTCGCAAACGAAGTCCCAGAGCCACCTCATCAAAAATCATGTTGGTCGAAATCATTTGATTAGGATTTTGCAACACATAGCCTACTCGTTCCGCCCGTTCTGCAACAGAATCTCCTTTTATATCCTGCCCTTCCCAAAGATAGCGACCTTCAGTCTGAATAAAACTACTCAAAGCCTTGGCTAGAGTTGACTTCCCTGCTCCATTTTTTCCGACAATGGCAATCTTTTCACCCTTTTTAATATCCAGATGAAGAGATTTTAAAATCGGTCTATCATCATAAGAAAAGGACACGTCCTCTAATTTAAAGAGTGACTGCAATTCTACGGTTTCTTTTACCAATTCAGTCTGCAACTGAACCTGGCCTTTTGAGATAGACAAGTTGTCCAAATTTGCTAACTGTTCTTCCTTGTCTAAATCCACACCTAATTGACGGAGAGTGGTTAGATAAAGGGGTTCCCGAATTCCATTTTGTGTCAATAAATCAGTCGCCAGTAGTTGGTCAGGGATACCATTAAAGAGGATACGACCATCGTTTATCAAGACAATCCGATCCACAGGGCGATGTAGAACATCCTCCAAACGGTGCTCGATAATAAGAGTCGTCGTTCCTTCTTCCTTATGAATCTGGTCAATCAATTCGATAATGTCCTGACCTGACTTGGGATCCAGATTGGCGAGTGGCTCATCAAACAAGAGAATCGGACTCTCATCAATCAAGACACCAGCCAGACTGACCCGCTGCTTTTGTCCACCAGACAAATCATGGGGACGCTGAGACAGTAAAGAAAGAAGGTCCAGCTTTTCAGCCCATTTATGAACACGGCTTTTCATCTCTTCTAGACTTGTTACATCATTTTCTAGAGCAAAAGCCAAGTCCTCTGCCACGGACAAGCCGATAAACTGCCCATCAGTATCCTGCAAAACTGTACTGACCAGATGAGATTTATCGTAGATGCTCATATCAAAGGCTGCTTGCCCCTTGATCAAAAATTCTCCAGACATCTGACCCTTGTAAATATTGGGAATAATCCCATTCAAACATTGACCCAAGGTAGACTTACCTGACCCAGATGGCCCAACAATTAAGACTTTCTCTCCCTTATAAATAGTCAAATCCACCCCTTGCAAGGTCGGTTCTTGTTGTGTTTCATACCGGAAAGAGAAATCCTTCCACTCAATTATAGCTTCTTTCATCTTACTCTCTTCATTCGCTTCTTAGACTTCTATTTTATCATAAATCTACCCCTTCTTGCAGTCTCTTCTCTTAAAATCTTAGCGCCCAAAAGATTCCTATCCTAGCTTACTTGCCTAACTAATATATAAACATCGAAAAAGACTGGTTGCCCAGCCTTCCCCATCATTTTAGTCCTTTTTCAAACTTCCTGCACGAGTTTGAGTTCCTGCATAGGCAAGCAAGAGAAGAGTTCCTGCAATAGCTACAGATACACCATTAGCAATTCCCGCAACAATTCCTTGGGCAAATACTTTTTCTGCAGCTTCTTGATAAATCACAACATCTCCAAGTGGTGCCAAGACACCCCAAACAAGGGCATTTGCAAGTAGTTGAATGAGGTTAAAAATAAGAATATCTTTCCAGTCAAAGACACCATTGATCACGCGAACGTACTTTCTAAATAGCCCCACAGCTAGACCAAAGAGCCCACTAGCGATAATCCAAGTCCACCACAGACCGTAACCAGCAAGAGAGTCCTTGATTGCATGACCAATCACCCCGACAAGCAAACCGATAATCGGTCCAAAAATGATAGAAAGTAGCGCTTGTACCGCATACTGAAGTTGAATGCTTGTATTTGGAACAGGGGTCGGAATATTGATCATCCCGATGACGACAAAGAGGGCAGCGCCAATTCCGACAGCAACAACTTGTTTAATTGTAAATTTGATTTCCATACTATTTATTCTCCTATTTTATCCTTCTATTTTCTTTATTTCAATGGTCCAAGATGAACCGACACCTACATTATAAGCCTTGGCAAAGGAACCTTGGTTGATAGCCAGACCTAAACGATAGAGAGAGTTGATGTAAAGGATGGGTTGCCCAATTCTCACATCTGCAAATGATTTGCCATAGACAACCTGATTTTGATAGACCAGCATATCTGCATGATAGATAGTCACTTCAAAACGATCACCAAATTCTGGTCCCAGCTTGTAAAATTCTTCTCGCGTGATAGAGGTCCAAAGCGAACCAAAACGCACATCCAGAATATCAATAGCTCCCTTCACCAGATGATCTTCTATGATGGTCTCTACGACTGGAAGTTCCACAATCTGATCCACACTGAGCTCTGGTCCCACTTCCTCAAAAGTAATGTGACCGCTGGCTAGTTTAGCACCAGTATAAGCATAAACATCACGACCGTGGAAGGTATAAGAATGCTCTGTGTTTTGACGCCTATTAGCTACCTCAGAAATCTCACGAATAGCTACAATGCCAACGTGTTTCTTGATAAAAGAAAGCGTCCCATTGTCTGGCGTGACAATGTATTGATTTTTTGCAGTCTTGGCAACCACACTCTTACGTTTCGAGCCGACACCTGGATCGACCACCGATACAAATGTCGTTCCCTCAGGCCAGTAATCCACCGTCTGAAAGAGACGGTAACTCCCCTCAAAAATATTATAAGGCGTGATATCGTGCGTCAAATGATGAATTTTTAAGGTTGGAGACTCTTCTAAAGCCACTCCAATCATAGCCGATACCGCACCATCAACCAGACCAAAGTCTGATTGTAATACCAGTAAATTATTATTCATTTTATCTCCTTGTATATCCTTTATCATACCATATTTCAGAGAAAGGTGCTAATAGCTATTTCAATTGATTAGGGTATAGTTTTACCTTATAGCAAATTTCCTGCTAAAAACTCTGGTGATTAGCTAGTAGGTGCATTTTTTCTTGAAAAAAGGTATGATAGTTACATAATGAAGAAGTAGGTTTTATTATGAAAATTATCCTTGTCGGAGGGGGAAAAGTTGGTTTTGCCCTCTGTCGCTCCTTGGTTGCAGAAAAGCATGATGTTTTACTGATTGAACAAAACGAAGCTGTCCTCAATCATATTGTCAATCGCTTTGATATCATGGGTATCCTTGGTAACGGGGCCGATTTTACCATCCTTGAGCAAGCCAGTGTCCAGGATTGTGATATCTTTATCGCCCTGACTGAATACGATGAAGTGAACATGATTGCAGCCGTTCTAGCAAAAAAAATGGGAGCTAAAGAGACCATCGTTCGGGTGCGGAACCCTGAATATTCTAACTCTTATTTCAAGGAAAAGAATATCCTCGGTTTTTCTCTTATCGTTAATCCTGAGCTCCTGGCTGCCCGTGCTATTGCCAATATCATTGACTTCCCCAACGCCCTGTCTGTCGAACGCTTTGCTGGTGGACGGGTCAGCTTGATGGAATTCACTGTTAAATCCTCCAGTGGTCTTTGCCAAATGCCCATTTCTGATTTTCGGAAAAAATTCGGCAATGTCATTGTCTGTGCGATAGAGAGGGATCATCAAATTATCATTCCAAGTGGCGACATGACTGTACAGGATAAAGATAGAATCTTTGTCACTGGTAACCGTGTTGACATGATGCTCTTCCATAATTATTTCAAGTCTCGTGCCGTGAAAAGTCTTCTTATTGTTGGAGCTGGTAGAATTGCCTATTATCTACTAGGTATCCTCCAAGACAGTCGTATCGATACCAAGGTTATTGAAATCAATCCTGAAATCGCCAGCTTCTTTAGCGAGAAATTCCCAAATCTCTATATCGTTCAAGGAGATGGTACCGCAAAAGATATCCTGCTGGAAGAAAGTGCTCAAAACTATGATGCCGTTGCGACTCTAACAGGAGTCGATGAGGAAAATCTGATTACCTCTATGTTCCTTGACAGGGTAGGTGTACAAAAAAATATCACCAAGGTCAATCGTACCAGTCTCCTCGAGATTATCAATGCGCCTGATTTTTCAAGTATCATCACACCTAAAAGCATCGCTGTAGATACAATCATGCACTTTATTCGTGGTCGGGTTAATGCCCAGTATTCAGACCTTCAAGCCATGCACCATCTAGCCAATGGCCAAATCGAAACCCTGCAATTCCATATCAAGGAAGCTAATAAGATGACTGCCAAACCTCTTTCTCAACTCAAACTGAAAAAAGGGGTTCTTATTGCGGCCATCATTCGAAAGGGCAAGACTATTTTCCCAACTGGAGAGGATATGCTGGAAGTTGGAGACAAGCTCCTTGTAACAACTTTGTTGCCAAACATCACTAAGATTTATGACTTGATCGCGAGGTAAGAAATGAATAAAAGTATGATTCGTTACCTCCTTTCAAAGTTACTTTTGATTGAAGCTGTTCTTCTTTTGGTTCCTGTGGCTGTTGCTATCTATTACCGTGAATCGAGTCAAGTCTTTACAGCCCTCTTTTCGACCATAGGGATTCTCGTATTACTAGGCGGTTCAGGAATTTTACAAAAGCCCAAAAATCAACGGATTTATGCCAAGGAGGGAGTCTTGATTGTTGCCCTCTGTTGGATCCTTTGGTCTTCCTTTGGTGGTCTCCCCTTTGTTTTTGCTGGGCAAATTCCCAGCGTTATTGATGCCTTTTTTGAGATTAGTTCTGGCTTTACAACTACCGGAGCCACTATTCTGAACGACGTTTCAGTTCTCAGCCGTTCCCTCCTCTTCTGGCGAAGTTTTACCCACTTGATTGGAGGGATGGGAGTGCTTGTTTTTGCACTTGCTATTATGGACAATGCCAAAAATAGCCACCTAGAAGTGATGAAGGCTGAGGTTCCTGGTCCCGTCTTTGGTAAGGTTGTATCCAAACTCAAAAATACTGCCCAGATTCTCTATCTCCTCTATCTGGCTCTCTTCTCCCTCTTTGTCATCATCTATTATCTGGCTGGCATGCCCCTATTTGATAGTTTTGTCATTGCCATGGGTACTGCGGGTACAGGGGGTTTTACCGTCTATAACGATGGAATTGCTCACTATGGCAGCTCACTGATTACCTATCTAGTTAGTATAGGAGTTCTGGTTTTTGGAGTAAATTTCAACCTCTACTACTACCTCATGCTCCGTCGCGTCAAGGCCTTCTTTGGAGATGAAGAACTTCGAGCTTACTTGGTCATTGTTCTGGTTTCTACAGGCTTGATTAGCCTTAATACTCTCTACCTCTACCCGGGATTTTCAAAGAGTTTTGAAATGGCCTTCTTCCAAGTTTCCAATATCATTACGACAACTGGTTTTGGTTACGGAGATATTACCAACTGGCCCCTCTTCTCCCAGTTTATCCTTCTCCTCCTCATGGGAATTGGTGGTTCTGCTGGATCAACCGCAGGTGGACTCAAGGTTATTCGAGGCCTTATCCTTTCAAAAATTGCCAAAAACCAAATTTTGTCAATCCTATCGCCCCACCGTGTTTTGACTCTCCATGTTAATAAAACAGTGATTGACAAAGATACCCAGCATAAGATTCTCAAGTACTTTGTCATCTATTCAATGATTTTGCTAGCGCTTATCTTTATTGTCAGCCTCGATAGCAATGATTTCCTGGTCGTTACCAGCGCTGTCTTTAGCTGTTTCAATAATATCGGACCTATTCTAGGAACGACATCTAGTTTCTCAATCTTTAGCCCTATCTCAAAAATTCTCCTCTCCTTTGCTATGATTGCAGGTCGTTTGGAGATATACCCAATCCTCCTTCTCTTTATGAAGAGAACCTGGTCTAAGAGATAAAATGCAACCACACCTTGTTTCCTTACAAAGTGTGGTATTTTTATTTTTAATTATTTCCTCAACTCAACCAACTCTTTTTAACCAAGTACGACACCTCAGAGAATGACTTAAAATATTTAATACTCAAGGAAAATCAAAGAGAAAACTAGGAAGCTAGCCACAGATTGCTCAAAGCACCACTTTGAGGTTGCAGATAAAGCTGACGTGGTTTGAAGAAATTTTCGAAGAGTATCAGAACCCAAAAACAACCCTCAGTCGTTTGACCGAGGGTTCCTTTTCATTATTTAAGAACTTGATTAGCTCAATGCGTCATCCATTGAAAGAACTTCGTGGAAGACACGTTGTGTCAATTCAGTTTTTTGTTCTGGAGTGAGGTATTTAGTGTTTACACAGTATCCAGAGATACGTACGATAACGTCTTCACCTGACATGATCTTTTCGTAAACATCGTTCAAGTCCATAACGTTCAAGTTAACGTGTTGTCCACCGTTTTCAAAGTAACCATCAAGGATTGTTACCAAGTTATCAACTTGTTCGTCACGAGTCTTACCAAGAGCGCGAGGTGATACTTGTGTAGTCAATGAGATACCATCAGCTGCATAACTAAAGTCAAGGCTAGAAAGTGAGTTCAAGTTTTGCAACCAACCACCTTTAGCTTTGTTAGATGGGTTAGCACCTGGTGAGAAGAATTCAAGTTTAGACAAGTTCACAGAACCATCTTCGTTGAGGTATACACCTTTGTGGACTGGTGAGTTACCAGTTTGTTTAGAGTAAGCAACGTTAGATGTGATAGTCAAAAGTGATACTGTAGCTTCAGCGTCTTTGTAAAGTTTGTGGCTACGTAGACGAGTTGTGTAAGCTTCGATCAACCATTCTGCCAATTCGTTTGAACGTGGGTCATCTTCACCCCAACGTGGGTATTCACCGATTGTTTCGTAATCGTAGATGTAGCCATTTTCGTCACGGATTGGTTTAACTGTAGCGTATTTGATAGCTGACAATGTATCAACAGTGTTAGCAAATCCACAGATACCGAATCCCATGTTTGCACGTTGTTTAGTTGGCAAGAAGGCCATTTGAACAGCTTCATAGTTGTACTTATCAGTCATGTAGTGGATGATATTCAAAGCATCTACATAAGTGTCAGTCAACCAGTCAAGAGATTTTTCAAAGTTAGCTTTAACTGATTCGAATTCAAGAACTTCGTCACGGATTGGTTCGATGTCAAATACTTTGTAGTCTTTGTGAACATCGTCGTAACCACCGTTCAAACCAGTAAGAAGGGCTTTCAATACGTTTACACGCGCACCGAAGTACTGGATGTTGTGGCGTTGTTCTTCATTTTCTGGGTCAAGTGGAGACACACAGCATGAGATACAGCTCATTTCACCATATCCGTCTTTAGCCATTGTTGTCACACCTTCGTATTGGATAGAAGAGTGTTTGTGACTCATGTGCATACAGTAGCGACGGAAGTTGTATGGCAATTTGTCAGTCCAAAGAACTGTCAAGTTTGGTTCTGGTGAGTTACCGATGTTATCAAGAGTGTTCAAGAAACGGTAGTCCATCTTAGTAACACGGTGACGACCGTCGTTACCCATACCAGCCATAGAAGTTGTGATGAAAGTTGGGTCACCTGAGTACAATTGGTCGTAAGCTTTTGTACGAGCAAATTTAACTGTACGAAGTTTCATAACAAAATCATCAACGAATTCTTGGATTTCTGATTCAGTAAATGTACCACGAGCAAGGTCACGTTCTGCAAAGATGTCCAATACGATTGGCACACGACCTAGAGATGTAGCAGCACCGTTGATAACACGGCAGACAGACATGAAAGCGATATTAACCCATTGGATAGCTTCTTTAACGTTCATCGCTGGTTTGCGAACATCAACTCCGTAAAGGTCACCCAAGCGAACAACTTGTTGCAATGCTTGGTATTGAAGGTTGATTTCTTCACGAAGACGGATTGTTTCTTCATCGATTTCTTCGATTGCATTCCAGTCGTTTACTTTTTCTTGCATCAAGTAGTCTGCACCGTAAAGAGCAAGACGTGCGTAAACACCGATGATACGTCCGCGTGAGTATGCATCTGGAAGACCAGTTACAGTGTGAGCGTGACGAGCGCGACGGATGTTTGAAGTGTAAGCACGGAAGATACCGTCGTTAACTGTTGTTACGTATTTAGTAAAGATTTCGTGAACAGCTGGATCTGGTTCGTATCCATTTTCTTTCAAAGTAGTTTCAGCCATACGGATACCACCTTTTGGCATGAAATTCAATTTGAAGAGTTCATCGTTTTGGATACCGAAGATAACTTCATTTTCTTTATCGATAAATCCTGCTGGAATGTCAGCAATAGATGTTGGACGAGTGTCCATTGGGAAACGAGTTTCTTCGTAGTGTGCCTTAGTTTCTTCTACAATTTTTTTGATGTGAAGTGAACGTTCTGTTGGTCCTGCAAGGAAGCTTTCGTCTCCATCGTAAGGTGTGTAGTTAGCTTGTACAAAGCGTGATACACTTGCTTTTTCTTTCCAATCTACGCCTTTGAAGCCTTCCCAAGCTTTGTCAAAAATATCTTGTGCTTCAACAACTGTCTTAACAACCATGTTAATGTCCTCTTTTTTCTTTCTAGTAACAGCCATCTGTTACATTCATGAGATAAGTATACCATACAGTAATCGTTTTCAACAAGTGGTAAATCCCTATTTTTACACTTTCTTTTCTAAAACAGTCTGCGTTTTATCCCAAACTGTAGTATATTTTTGAAAAAATAAAGTCCTTTTTTCTTTTTTTCAGAAAAAAGGGTATAATAAAAGAAAATAAGCGGTAAAAAGGGGGCTAGGCATGTTGATTTTTCCTTTGTTAAATGATTTGTCAAGAAAAATCATCCATATTGACATGGATGCCTTTTTTGCTGCGGTGGAAATCAGAGATAATCCTAAACTCAGAGGAAAACCTGTCATTATCGGAAGCGATCCTCGGCAAACAGGTGGGCGGGGAGTCGTTTCTACCTGTAGCTATGAGGCACGAGCTTTTGGTGTCCATTCTGCCATGAGTTCCAAGGAAGCTTATGAACGATGTCCCCAGGCCGTCTTTATATCAGGAAATTATGAGAAATACAAGTCTGTGGGACTCCAGATTCGAGCTATCTTTAAGCGTTATACAGATTTGATTGAACCCATGAGCATTGACGAAGCCTATTTGGATGTGACAGAAAATAAACTCGGTATCAAGTCAGCGGTCAAAATCGCCCGCCTCATTCAAGAGGATATCTGGCAAGAACTCCATCTAACTGCTTCTGCTGGCGTTTCCTACAACAAATTCTTAGCTAAAATGGCCAGTGATTATCAAAAGCCACATGGTCTGACAGTGATTCTACCTGACCAAGCTGAGGATTTTCTAAAACAAATGGATATTTCCAAGTTTCATGGAGTAGGAAAGAAGACAGTAGAACGTCTTCATCAAATGGGGATTTTTACTGGCGCTGACCTACTTGAAGTTCCTGAAGTGACTCTGATAGACCGTTTTGGTAGACTGGGTTATGACCTTTATCGAAAGGCTCGTGGCATCCACAATTCCCCAGTCAAATCCAATCGCATCCGTAAGTCAATCGGTAAGGAGAAAACCTATGGGAAGATTCTCCGTGCTGAGGAAGACATCAAAAAAGAGCTGACTCTCCTATCAGAAAGAGTCGCTCTCAATCTACATCAACAAGAAAAAGCCGGAAAAATTGTCATTTTAAAAATCCGCTACGAGGACTTTTCAACTCTCACTAAACGAAAAAGTCTAGCTCAAAAAACACAGGATGCTAGCCAGATAAGCCAAATAGCCCTGCAACTCTATGAAGAGTTAAGCGAGAAAGAAAGAGGTGTCCGCCTGCTAGGGATTACCGTGACTGGATTTTAAAACCTTGAAGAGCTGTCCCTTCAAGGTTTTTCTTATACAAATAAACGGACAAAACTGTAAAGTAGCAAAACACTACCAAGCACGATGCGGTATTTACCAAAAAGGGTAAAATCGTGTTTTTTCACATAGCTGGTCAAAAAGCGAATAGCCACCATACTAACTGCAAAAGCTACTCCCATCGCAACCAAGAGCAAGAACAATTGCCCAAAACTCAAGAGCTGTCCTGCTTTCACAAATTTGAAAATCTTTAAGGCACTAGCTCCAAACATAACAGGAATTCCAAGATAGAAGGTAAATTCTGTCACAACTGAACGACTGGTTCCATTCAACAAACCACCGACAATCGTTGCACCAGAACGACTGGTTCCTGGTAAAAGGGCAAGAACTTGGAAGAGTCCGATATAGAAAGCTGTCGTATAAGGAAGCTTGTCCAACTCTGTTACACTTGGCTCGATAGCACGCGCTTTGTTTCGCTTTTCCAAATAGATAAAGGCAATCCCATAGATAATCAACATAAGAGCAACAGAAACCATGTTATGGAAGTGGGTATCAAACCAATCATCAAACTTAAAGACGGCAAGTAAAGGCAAAGTTGCAACCAAGACCTTCAACCACAGTCTCCAAGTCTTACGAACTTCCTGCTTATCCTTAGTCGGTTTGAAAGGATTGAGCTTGTTAAAGTAAATCACCATAACCGCTAAAATCGCACCAAGTTGAATTACAACATTAAACATAGACATAAAGGCTTCATTCTGATTTTGGTATTGGATAAATTCCTCTGCTAAAATCAAGTGACCTGTACTGGAAATCGGCAACCATTCCGTAATTCCTTCAACAATCCCGAAGAAGATAGATTTTAAAATTTCAATAAGATACATAGATTACTCCTTTTTCTATCTTCCATTATAGCATATTTTTTCAGCCAGTGATAGCTCTCTTTAAAAGGCACCGATACTGCCACCGCCTCCGCCTCCAGAGAAGCCTCCGCCAGAACTTCCACTTCCAGAAGATACGGAGTAAGTACTTGCTGTATTTGCGACACTGGCATAATGACTCATTTGCGCGCTTGAATGATAAAACATACTATGCCAACCATAAGCTACATATAGATTGATATCTGGATTTTCCACTTGGATATGATGAACCTTCATCAAACGGCTGACCTTGTCCGCATAGCCAAATAAGGTCGCATAGACCAAGAGGCGATTCCAGACCACAATACTTTCCAATTCAGCCTGATCCAATCGTGCAATCTCACGCAACATATTTTCAAAACTGGTCCAGAGATAGTATACTTCTGCTCCTGCTTCATTTAGGACACCATCACGATTATCTAGCCGAAGCTTCCAATAATAGAAAACAGCCAAAACTAAACCTAGAAAACCAAGTATTGGCAAGGGGATGTAAAGATAGCCATAAACATCCAAACTGTACAAGAACAAACCAAATCCAATAAATAGGGGCAAGATAGTGGAAAGTCCCATACCCACTTGCAAGGCCTTTTCCCCACCAGTTAAAGGACGATAGTAATCCGGAAGCCCCCAGAAGGTAACCCGATTTCTCACTCCTTCTTGCATCTCTTTCAATACTTCTTCAAAAGAAGATTTGAGCTGACGCCCCTTTGCTTGAATCCGTTTTTCATCAGAGACTTTTGCTCTACGATAAAGACTATCAGATACCTTGTAATCCGCAAACAAATTGGAAAGAGTTTCTTCTTTTTTACCTGAAAAAGCCAGATTTAGACAGTCTTTCTCAAAGCTTGACAAACCATCTTCTTTTACTAGCCTCAAACCAACTGCATCTCCTTCTGAAATAATAGATACATTCCCACGGTCTATCACATCTAGCAAGGTAGCTTGAATAAGTTGGTCAAAGGTGAATTTTCCAGCTCCTTTAGTTAGAGGACTCACTTCCTCCAAGGAGGTCGAGTAGACAGCCTCTGATAAAACCATAGGCTCTAATTCCATTGGTGGTTCATAGAGACGATGATTTTTGGCATATTTGACGGAAGGAGTGGTCTTTCTTCTATAGATGAAATAGAAGCAGATGCTCAATAACAGAGAGATAGAAAGTATCGAAGGGAAGACCCACGTAAGGAGTTGTTTACTTTGCTCTTTGTCTTTAACAATCGAGTCTTCTATCTTATTAAACTCTTCTAAACGATTCCCTTTCAATCCCTGATCCGTAGCATTAGCAAAATCGGTCCGAGGCCAGTAGGCATGCAATTCAACTCCACGCTTAGCTGGAAGATTGTCTAAACGGATAGTATAATCAAGATTACTCTTTTCAACCGTTCCCTCTCTAAAAAGTTTCCCTGTATGGAAAAAGAGTTTTTCAGCCCCCTTGTCTCCCATTACATGAAATTCAAACTTTCCAATAGTTCCTGAACTATCTGTCAGAGGTTGCCAATTTAATTCAGCGATGTCATCATATAGAAAAAGCAAATTTTTTAAATTCCATGTGAGGTCAACTTCAACTATGTCACCCTCCTGACCTGAATTGTAGACTTTCACAGTATAACCATTCGCCTCTTCTGTCACTTCGCTAGTAACGTCTGTCAGTTCAGCACCGTTTTTCGCAGCCTGAACCTTTGGATGAGGATCAATGTCAAATCCACTAGGCATCTTGCCAGCACGTCCAAGTCCCACGATTTGGCCCTTAAAGTCCTCCTCAAACTGGTAAACTATCTTCTGTCTAAATTCTGCCGTATTGTCTGCATGAATATACAAATCCCCTTGGTAAGAGTTTATCTTGAAATCAATGGCAAAAACAGAGAGTGGCAGAAGGCAAAACAAGCCTAACACCAGTAAGAAAAAAGTTTTTTTCATCAACTAAGCCCCCTTTTTATCTTTGCTATCATTATATCATTTTTTCTCAAGTAAGGGCTTACCTATATTGAAAAATAGAGTTTTTTTCGATAAAATAGGAGACAGTTATTTTTTAATAGATTAGAAATAGGAGAAATCATGAGAAAAATATACTTATCTATTTTCACAAGTCTCTTGCTGATGCTGGGACTTGTCAATGTTGCTCAAGCTGATGAATATTTACGCATCGGGATGGAAGCAGCATATGCTCCCTTTAACTGGACTCAGGATGATGATAGCAATGGGGCTGTCAAAATCGATGGGACTAATCAGTATGCTAACGGATACGATGTTCAAATCGCCAAGAAAATCGCTAAGGACTTAGGTAAAGAACCTTTGGTTGTTAAAACAAAGTGGGAAGGTCTAGTTCCTGCCCTCACTTCTGGTAAGATTGACATGATTATCGCAGGTATGAGTCCAACTGCCGAGCGCAAACAAGAAATTGCCTTTTCAAGCAGTTACTACACTAGCGAACCAGTTTTGCTTGTCAAAAAAGATTCTGCCTACGCAAATGCAAAATCTTTGGATGACTTTAACGGTGCGAAAATCACTTCTCAACAAGGTGTCTACCTTTACGATTTGATTGCACAAATCCCAGGTGCTAAAAAAGAAACAGCCATGGGAGACTTCGCTCAAATGCGCCAAGCACTTGAGGCTGGTGTTATCGATGCTTATGTTTCTGAACGACCAGAAGCTCTGACTGCTGAAGCTGCTAACTCTAAGTTTAAAATGGTTCAAGTAGAGCCAGGTTTTAAAACTGGAGAAGAAGATACGGCTATCGCCATTGGACTTCGTAAAGATGATAATCGTATTAGCCAAATCAATGCCAGCATTGAAACCATTTCAAAAGACGATCAAGTTGCCTTGATGGATCGTATGATCAAGGAACAACCTGCCGAAGCTACAACAACTGAAGAGACTAGCAGTAGTTTCTTTAGCCAAGTCGCTAAAATTCTTTCTGAAAACTGGCAACAACTCTTGCGTGGTGCTGGTATCACTCTTTTAATCTCTATCGTCGGAACCATCATAGGTCTCATTATCGGCCTTGCCATTGGTGTTTTCCGTACTGCTCCTCTCTCTGAAAACAAAGTCATTTACGGCCTACAAAAACTAGTCGGCTGGATCCTCAACGTCTACATTGAAATTTTCCGTGGTACGCCAATGATCGTTCAATCGATGGTTATCTACTATGGAACTGCCCAAGCTTTCGGTATCAACCTTGACCGTACACTAGCTGCTATCTTCATCGTTTCAATCAATACCGGTGCCTACATGACTGAAATCGTCCGTGGTGGTATCCTGGCAGTTGACAAGGGACAATTTGAAGCTGCGACTGCTCTTGGTATGACTCATAACCAAACCATGCGTAAGATTGTCCTACCTCAGGTTATCCGCAATATCCTACCAGCAACTGGTAATGAATTTGTCATCAATATCAAAGATACATCTGTATTGAACGTTATCTCAGTTGTCGAACTTTATTTCTCAGGAAACACCGTGGCAACTCAAACCTATCAATACTTCCAGACATTTACAATCATCGCCGTGATTTACTTTGTCCTCACCTTCACCGTAACACGTATCCTACGCTTCATCGAGCGCCGAATGGACATGGATACCTATACTACAGGTGCTAACCAAATGCAAACGGAGGATTTGAAATAATGACACAAGCAATCCTTGAAATTAAACACCTCAAAAAATCCTATGGCCAAAACGAAGTGCTAAAAGACATTTCTCTCACTGTCCACAAGGGAGAGGTTATCTCTATCATTGGAAGCTCTGGAAGCGGGAAATCGACCTTCCTACGCTCCATTAACCTACTTGAAACGCCAACTGATGGACAAATCCTTTATCATGGACAAAACGTCCTCGAAAAAGGCTATGACCTCACGCAATACCGTGAAAAGTTGGGAATGGTGTTCCAATCCTTTAACCTCTTTGAAAATCTCAACGTTCTTGAAAATACAATCGTCGCTCAGACAACTGTCCTTAAACGCGAACGTACAGAAGCTGAAAAAATTGCTAAAGAAAACCTGGAAAAGGTCGGCATGGGAGAACGCTACTGGCAAGCGAAACCAAAACAACTCTCAGGTGGTCAAAAACAACGTGTGGCCATCGCTCGTGCCCTTTCAATGAATCCGGACGCTATTCTCTTTGATGAACCAACATCAGCTCTCGATCCAGAAATGGTTGGAGAGGTCCTCAAAATCATGCAGGATCTGGCTCAAGAAGGCTTGACTATGATTGTCGTAACTCATGAAATGGAATTTGCCCGTGATGTCTCTCACCGTGTTATCTTCATGGATAAGGGTGTAATCGCTGAAGAAGGCAAGCCAGAAGACCTCTTCACCAATCCTAAAGAAGACCGTACAAAAGAGTTCCTTCAACGCTATCTCAAATAAAAAGAAAAGGCTGCATCAATCGTGCAGTCTTTTTGCTGTCCTCAAAATGAAAAGGCAGACCCAATTCAAGAATCCGCCATTATCCAAAGATTAATCTTCAAATTTTTCATGATTTTTTTCATAGAAATCAATTAAACCTAGAGCTGTTTCAAATGAAATATTTTTTACTTTTGCACGACCCTGCGCTAGAGCAATGATAGACATTTCACGCGCATTCGTTTCTTTAGAGATACGGTAGCCTGTGATTTTCTTATCACGAACCCAGCCAACAACTGATTCTACTTTTTCAAAGTTTGACTTAGCCATGTCCTTCTCCTATTTTCTTCTTTACGATATATTATTCTATACGTTTTTATGTCTTTTGTCAATAAAAAAACATATATTCAATAAAACAAATGATTTAGTTTTTTCTTACTTCTTTTTTAAAGCCGATAATATATAGGTTTTTAGTTGCTATAACCCATTAGTAAGCGCCCCGAAAACAATTGAATTATTAAACTTTAAACTTGTAAAAATATTCATGTATACTGAATGCCAGTTTCTCAATAGGATAGACAGGATTTACTATTTCATTCTATATATTCCTTTTAAATCAACAAGTCCACTAAAGATAGTCTTTCACTCCACACTATCTCTAAACCATTCCGTTTTTCTTTCTCCTTCTTTGGTTCCTTTCCTGTCCTTATCTATATCTTATTCGTTTTACAACCGGTACTACTTACTTTGTCCAATCTTTCACCTTCTGATTACATACCCGCTTCCCAGCTAGTCATTTGAAAACAGCAGCACTTGCCATTTCATGTCTAGCACTATTGTTTATCTCACGAGTTTTTTCAGCCGACTCACCTAACAACCATCTCATAAACATTGATTATTTTTTCTGATTCCTATTATATTTAGAGAAATTTCAAATTAGAGATCTATACAATTGGGGATTTCAAAAAATTTCCTTATATAGTAAGTAATTCTGGCGCCTTAATATAAACAGAATCAAAAATAATAGGTGCTATAGTGAGTTGTAGTAGAAATAGCACGATAGATTTCCTAAGTCCATAGGAATCGCCCCCTTTCTTCACCCTCATTATAACACCTATACATCAGTTGTGCAAATAATATGATATTTTTTTATTAGTCCTCAGACAAGCATATTATAGAGCGTTTCATTCCCATTTAAGTTAATATAAGCTGGATCAAAACCTTCCATTCGACGAATCAATCCTGCATAATCATGCTTATCTGCTAAAGCGATCCCAATTAATACTGGGCCTGTCCCCTTGCTAGCTCGTTTAATATACTCAAAACGTGTGATATCATCATTTGGCCCCAAGATATCATTTACAAACTCACGCAAAGCTCCTGGACGCTGTGGAAAATTAACCACAAAGTAATGCTTGATCCCATCATAAATCAAGGCACGTTCTTCCATTTCTGGCATACGGTTGATATCATTATTTCCTCCAGAAATGATACAACAAATGGTTTTCCCCTTGATATATTCAGCTAAAACTTCTAAAGAGGCGATACTAGCCGCTCCAGCAGGTTCTGCGACAATCCCTTGCTTAGAGTAGAGGTCAATCAAGGTTTCAGAAATCAATCCCTCATCGACACCTACCAAAGTTTGAACATGTTGACGAGTTGCCTCATAGGTCAATTGACCTACCTTTTGTACAGCAATCCCATCCGCAAATTTGTCAATTTCTTTGAGTTTGACTGGACCACCAGCTTCAAAAGCAGCCTTCATAGAACGCGCTCCATTCGCCTCTACCCCAATGACTTCAATTTCTGGACTTGTTTCCTTGATATAGGTAGAAACCCCGGCAATGAGACCGCCACCACCAACAGGGACCAAGACAGCATCAAAATCAATCGATTCTTTTCGAGCTTCTTCTAAAATCTCATAAGCAACTGTCCCTTGACCAGCTTGAACATGAGCATCATCAAAGGGATCAATAAAGGTACGATTTTCAGAAACTGTAAATTCTTGAGCTGCTTTAGCTGAGGCATCAAAGGTATCTCCAACTAGTCTAATGGTTACGAAGTCCCCACCAAAAAAGCGAACTTGACCAATCTTTTGTTGCGGAGTAGTAATGGGCATAAAGATAGTAGCAGGAATTTTCATCTCATTACAAGTATAGGCAACTCCCTGCGCATGATTCCCCGCAGAGGCACAGACTACCCCACGCTCACGTTCTTCCTTGCTGAGTTGGGAAATGGCATAATAAGCACCACGAATTTTAAAAGAACGAACACGCTGGGCATTTTCCTTTTTCAAATAAATCTTAGCACCATACTTCTCCGATAAATAATGGTCATAATCAAGCGGTGTATTAACGACCACACCATTCAAGACCTTATGAGCCTTGATTATATCTTTTGAACTTAACATCATTTTCTCCTAGACTATTTCATACTATAGCAATCCATCCTCTTAAAAAGAGATATGAATTGATTATAAAAGCGAGTTAGTCCCCCAACTCGCCTTCACCTTAATTTCTATCAATTAGTTATAGATTTTAAATGCATCATCGTCGTTTTTACCAACGAATGGCATTGCTTTACGCAATTCTGCACCAACTTTTTCAATTTCAAGGTTAGCTGCTTGTTCACGGTAAGCAGTCAATTTTGGACGTCCAGCTTTATAGTCATTTACAAAGTCATTTGCAAATTTACCATTTTGGATATCAGCCAAGACAGCTTTCATGTTTTCTTTAACTTGCTCAGTAATTACACGTGGACCTGATACATAGTCACCGTACTCAGCAGTGTTTGAAATAGATTGACGCATTTTCTTGAATCCACCTTCGTAGATCAAATCAACGATCAATTTCATTTCGTGAAGAACTTCAAAGTAAGCCAATTCTGGAGCGTAACCTGCTTCTGTCAAGACTTCGAAACCTGCTTCGATAAGGGCAGTCAAACCACCACAAAGTACAGCTTGTTCACCAAACAAATCTTCTTCAGTTTCTTCTTTATAAGTTGTTTCAAGAAGACCTACACGAGCTGCCCCAACACCTTTACACCAGTCCATGGCAATGTTTTTCGCATTTCCTGTTGCATCTTGGTATACTGCGTAAAGAGCTGGAACACCAAATCCTTCTTCATAAGTACGACGTACCAAGTGTCCTGGTCCTTTAGGAGCACACATGAAGACATCTACATCTGCAGGAACTTTGATAAATTCAAAGTGAATGTTGAAACCATGAGCAAATCCAACTGCATTTCCAGCTTCCAAGTTTGGAGCGATTTCTGCTTCGTACAATTCTTGTTGGATTTCGTCTGGTGCCAAAATCATGATAACGTCAGCCAATTTAGTAGCTTCTGCTACTGTGTAAGTGTCAAATCCATCTTCTTTTGCTTTATCAAAAGATTTACCTGGACGTACACCGATGATGACATCGCGACCTGAATCACGCAAGTTTTGAGCATGCGCATGTCCTTGTGAACCATAACCGATAACGGCGATTTTTTTACCGTCAAGTGCTGCTACTTTAACATCTTTTTCGTATTCCATTTGAACTGCCATAGTTTTTTCTCTCTTTTCTATTTTTATTGCCTGTTAGGCTAGTTTAACAAATTTAAAATATTTTTATACTCAATGAAAATCAAAGAGCAAATTAGGAAGCTAGCCGCAGGCTGTACTTGAGTACGGCAAGGCAAAGCTGACGTGATTTGAATTTGATTTTCGAAGAGTATTAATCGCGGGTAAATCCAGTTGCACCAGTTCGAGCAATATTACGAATACCGTATGGTCGAATGACTCGCAATAGAGCTTCACTCTTTTCAGCATTTCCTGTCATCTGAATAGTAATCGAGCTTGGCGCTACATCTACCACCGTTGCACGGAAAGGTTGAATAATCGCTAGAATCTCAGCGCGCTTCTCGGCTGGCGCTGACATCTTAACCAAAATTACCTCGCGCTCCAAATGAGGCTTGTCTGTAATATCTCGAATGCGAATCACATCAATCTGACGATTAAGTTGCTTAATGATTTGCTCCACCTCATCATGTGAAGCAACATCAATAATAATGGTGATACGTGATACATTCGGATCTTCTGTTGCTCCAACAGAAATGCTTTCGATATTAACCTGACGGCGAGACAGGACACCGGTAAAGCGATTGAGGACTCCTGAACGATTTTGTAGTTTTGCTGTTAACATTCTACGCATGGAACTTCACCCCCAACATCTCATGATTACTCTTACCAGCTGGCACCATTGGCAACACCTGCTCCTTACGAGAAATATCTACCTCGATTAGCATAGGAACATCCTCAGTGATGACTTCAAGGTCTTGATCCAAGGTCTCAGGATTATCAAACTTATAGTTTTTAATACCGTAAGCTTGTGCCATCAATTGGAAATCTGGAAGGGTATCAAAGACTGACTCTGATGTTCTACCTTCATAGAAGGATTCCTGCCACTGGCGAACCATTCCAAGTGAGTGGTTGTTCAGCATAACCACCTTGATTGGCACCTTGTAAATGTTCAAAATAGCCAATTCCTGGTTAGTCATTTGGAAACCACCATCCCCAACAAACAAGACTACTTCCTTATCTGGGTTAGCAATTTTAGCCCCGATTGCTGCTGGAATTCCAAATCCCATCGTTCCCAAACCACCTGAAGTCACTAACTGACGTTCATTTTGGTAGGGATAATACTGAGCTGTCCACATTTGGTGTTGACCAACGTCTGTTACCACAATGGCATCTCCATTCGTCAATTCACCAATTCGTTCAATAACGGCTTGCGGTTGAACCACACGCTCTTTCTTGTCATAAGAACGAACACGGTTCTTGTCTTTAGTGACTTTTTCAATCCATTTCTCAGTATTGTTATGAACTGTTGGTTCGGCCAGCAACATTTGCAAAGCTTTCTTAGCATCTCCAACTACAGGAATATCTGCACTGATAATCTTGCCAATCTCGGCTGGGTCAATATCAATGTGGGCAACCTTAGCATTCTTAGCGAAGGTCTTAGGATTCCCCGTCAAACGGTCATCGAAACGACAACCAATACTAATCATAAAGTCCGCTTCCGTCATGGCAATATTAGCTGCGAATGACCCGTGCATGCCTCCCATTCCAAGGAAGAGTGGATGACTCGTTGCAATCGTTCCTTGTCCCAAAAGACTGGTTACCACCGGAATTTGATAGCGTTCTGCAAATTCATTTAATTCTGCAGCTGCTTCAGCATAACTAATTCCACCACCAGCTAGCAAGACTGGCTTTTTAGCCTTGGATAATTGCTTCAAAATTTTCTTGATTTGCATATCATTTGGCTCAAGAGTTGGCTGATAACTTGGTAGGTTCACTTCTGGTGAATAGATGAAGTCCGTTTCTAAAGCAGATACGTCTTTAGGTAGGTCAATGACAACTGGCCCTGGACGTCCTGTAGTTGCGATATGGACAGCTTCCGTAATGATTCGAGGGATATCAGCTGTCTCACGAACTTGGTAATTGTACTTAGTGATTGGCATGGTAATTCCCACGATGTCTGCCTCCTGAAAGGCATCTTTCCCAATCCCTGCTCGCGCAACCTGTCCTGTAAAGACCAAAAGGGGAACGCTATCGCTCATGGCATCCGCAATCCCTGTAATGGCATTTGTTGCTCCTGGTCCACTAGTGACGACAGCAACACCCAACTTTCCAGTTGATTTGGCATAACCTTCAGCTTCATGCAAACAACCTTGCTCATGGCGCCCTAGAATGTGGCGAATGCCTTTAAAATTATATATCGCATCATAAAAAGGCAAGACCGCACCACCAGGATAACCAAAGATGGTATCAATTCCTAAATCACGAAGTGTTTCCAAAACTAGGTCCGACCCCGTCTTAGGAGATTCTAAACTGATTTTCTCCATTGTTCCCCTTTCTTTCCTCTTAAAAATAACTTGTTACTATCATACCACTTTTTCAAAATTTTTCAAGACAAAAGAAGAAATTTTCTGAATTTTCTATTTTAACGTTTATTTATGAATGTTATTTTTGTTTTTATTAAAAAGATATCGATTACATTATTCTAAAAAGAAAAAAGAACTGATTTCTCAGTCCTTTATTAATCTTATTCCACACTAAATAGGTATGGGTAAACAGGTTGTTGACCTTGGTGAATCTCGACTTCAACATCTTCGAATTCTTCTGCGATTTCTTGAGCAATTTCATTGGCAAGTTCTTCGCTTCCGTCTTCACCGACATAGAAGGTTACAATTTCACTATCTTCATCCAACATATGTTTCAATGTTTCTGTCAAGGTTTGGTGCATGTCAGGATTTGACACGAGGATTTTCCCATCCACCATACCAAGATTATCATTTTCATGGATTTCTAAGCCATCAATGGTTGTATCACGCACAGCTGTTGTGACGCTTCCGCTAACGACATCGCTAAGAGCAGCTGTCATACGCTCTTGGTTTTCTTCGATGGACTTGCTTGGATCAAAGGCAAGAAGACTTGTCAAACCTTGTGGCAAAGTACGAGTCTCTACCACTACTGCTGGTTGCTCCAAAACTTCTGCTGCAGATTGAGCTGCCATGAAGATGTTTTTGTTGTTTGGCAGGAAGATGATGTTACGAGCATTGACCTGTTCAACAGCCTTGATAAAGTCTTCTGTTGAAGGGTTCATGGTTTGACCGCCTTCAATAACATAATCTACACCTTGAGAACGGAAGATATCTGCTAGACCTTTACCAGCCACTACAGCAATCAGAGCATACTCTTTTTCTTCAGCAGGCTTGCTAACTTGAGCAGCTTCTTTCTCAACCTGTGCCTCGTGTTGGTTACGCATATTATCAACTTTTACCTTGACCAAGCTACCGTATTTAAGACCTTCTTGCATAACAAGTCCTGGATCTTCTGTATGGACATGGACTTTGACAATTTCATCATCATTGACAACAAGGAGAGAATCCCCAAGTTCATTCAAGTAGTTACGGAACTCGTCGTAGTCAAAATCTTTAGCATAGGTGGGACCTTGCTTAAGAGCTACCATGATTTCAGTACAGTAACCAAAGGTAATGTCCTCAGTCGCTACGTGACCAGCTACAGACTTATGATGTTCAGCATTGATCATTTCACTCATGTTGGCCGGAGTCGCTACAAAGTCCTCAGATGCAATATATTCACCAGTAAGGGCTGAAAGGAAACCTTCATAGATGAAGACCAGTCCTTGACCACCTGAATCCACAACGCCAACTTCTTTCAATACTGGAAGCATGTCTGGTGTTTTAGCTAGAGCTGTTTTAGCACCTTCCAAGGCTGCGCGCATGACTTCAACAGCATCATCTGTTTGCTCAGCTTTTTTCTTAGCACCGATAGCAGCCCCACGAGAAACTGTCAAAATCGTTCCTTCAACTGGCTTCATAACTGCCTTGTAGGCAACTTCTACACCTGATTGGAAAGCAAGGGCCAAGTCTTGACCTGTTAACTCGTCTTTATCCTTGATAGCTTGTGAAAATCCACGGAAAAGCTGAGACGTAATAACACCTGAGTTCCCACGCGCACCCATCAAAAGACCTTTGGCAAGAATGCTCGCTACCTCGCCAACTGTAGAAGCTGGCTTGTCTGCAACTTCTTTAGCTCCATTTTCAATGGTCATTCCCATGTTTGTTCCAGTATCTCCATCTGGAACTGGAAAGACGTTTAATGAATTGACATATTCAGCTTGCTTATTCAAGCGAGTTGATGCAGCCTGCACCATTTCTTGAAATAAGCTAGTAGTAATTTTTGACACGGTTATTCTCCTACAACTTTGATATTTTGAATGTAGACATTTACAGTCTGAGCAGTAATTCCAAGTTGGTTTTCCAAACTAAAACGAACACGCTCTTGAATGTTTTTTGACACTTCGCTAATCTTTGTTCCGTAGCTCAACACGGTATATACATCAACTGCAATACTGCCATCTTCGGCCGCCTTTACGACGACACCTTTGGAATAATTTTCCTTACCTAGAAGGGCTTGGAAATTATCTTTGAGGGCATTTTTACTAGCCATACCGACCACACCAAAAATCTCAGTTGCTGCTCCACCTACGACGGTTGCAATCACTTCATCTGTTAGTTCGATTTGACCATCTTTTGTATTAATTTTTACAGTCATCCTTTTTACCTCAACTAGTTGATACTCTATTTTATCATATTTCAGCCCAAGTGTAAAAGCAGAATACTGTATCAGCGGATATTTACTCCGTTTTTCAAATGATTTTATACCCACAATAAAAGAAAAAAGACCCTAAGGTCTCCTTACTTTTATTATTAAACGCGTTCAACTTTACCTGATTTCAAAGCACGAGCTGAAGCCCAAACTTTTTTAGGTTTACCATCGATAAGAACAGTAACTTTTTGAAGGTTTGGTTTTACGGCACGTTTTGTTTGGTTCATCGCGTGTGAACGGTTGTTTCCTGATACAGTCTTACGACCTGTAAAGTAACATACTTTAGCCATTGTGTTTTCCTCCTATTAGATCTAATATAGCGGATGTGCTAGCACCACATACCGTACTATGTTATCACACTTTCTTCATTTTTGCAAGGGAATTGGAAGATTTTTTTATTTAACGTAGACAACTCCCAATTTCCCAAAAGCCACATCTCCACGGATAATCAAGGTTTTACTTGTTGGAGCTAGAGGAGCATCTGCCTTGGCTACACCACAGAAAGTTTCCACCTTCAAATCAACTCTCCAATGTTGGGGAACATAGATAACTGCATTGCCAAAACCAACTTCCACTTTCAGGGTTGCGGTATCTCCTAAAATCTCTGCATTGTCATAATATATCTTGGCATTGCCAAAACCAACTTCTACTTGGTCGTCTACCAATTCTTGATTTTGCTTGTAGAAAGTCCCAGTCCCAAAAGCGACTTCCTTATCTGTTAGAATGGTCTTTTTACCATCATACCACCATTTTTTCCCATTCCAAGTTCTGTTAGAATGAGTGAGTGCGCTGACACCCATTACGATTAAAATACTTGCCCAGAACAATGACTGAGTGGGAATTGGTAAAATGCCATAAAAGTGGTTAGCAATCATTAAGGCCACTAGGGCTGTAAAAGAGGCTGAAGTTAAGTGACGACGCAACAAAGCTCCAACTGATTGATAGGCAAAAAATGCAATACCAAGCAAGGGCCAAATTTGCCCACCGAATGAAGGGATTCCAAAATTCCCTTGTAATAATATTAAAGCCGCCAAAATGAGCAACACAATACCAAATGCTTTCTTTTTCATCTTCTTACCTCATGTTTCTTAGATTTTCTTTTAGGAGGGATTGGTAATGTCGTGAGACATGAACCTCCTTATGAGTCTGATAAAAGGAAATGGTGCCCGTTCCTGAAAAGGACTTGTCCACCGAGTAAACCTGACGGATATTTGCAATAGTCGACTTGGATACCCGACTAAAATAACGAGGAAGGATAGCCTCTAACTCATAGAGTTTAAGCCGAACCTCGTAGGCATCTTTCTGGGTATGGGCGTAAATCTTGCTATCTTCCGTCTCAAAGAAGAGAATTTCCGACAAATCCAGATAATATTCACCCGTCCCCTTGTAAAAAATCAACCTAGGAGACTTGGATTCTTGCAAGAGGCGCTGTAAATCCGCAATCTCATCTGTCAAAGCCGCTGCCTTGATGACAATTTCAGTTTCATCTAAATTGCTGTCAATTTCGATTCGTAACTTCATTCCATCTCCTTTCTGACTCTACTATATCAAAGCTAAAATAAGAAAACAAGAGCAAAAAAGCAAGTGGTTACTTTAACCCCGTAAGTGGTTGTATGGCCACCTTAACTTACAGGTCAACATAGAAAGAAAAGCACACCCCACACAAGAGCACAAATATAGCCAACTACTACATCCTTGGGATAATGCACTCCCCCTAAGACTCTTACTATACCGAGGAGGGCTGACAAGACCAACAAGATAACCCCGACAGATAAACTAGCATGTAAGCAAGCCATGGAGATAATGGTTGCTGAAAAGACATGACGACTGGGCATAGACTGACCAGGACTATCTCTGTCAAGCAAGGGTTTAATATCCCATTCCTCATAAGGCCTAGGGGCATTGATTTTCTTGCGAAGAAAGGACAAAATCACAAAACCTGATGCAGGGATAAACAAATAGATCCCGACCTGTTTCCCAAGTCCTTGTTGGAGATAGGTAGTTGCTAACAAGGTTAGATAAATCATAGGCATAACTACTGTCATAAACCGATTGAAAGTTCTTAACAGGCTCAGAAGAAAGGGCTTATTTTTAATGTTACTAGCAACGTGGCCATACCATTCTTGATAATTTTTCATATATTTTCTCATCACTTACTCAAATTTTGCTTATAGGGAAGCACTTGTCTTCTAGTATAGTGCAGAAAAAGAAGGTCGTCAAGCCTTCTTTGGGTTTATTCTTCTGCTTCATCTTCTGTAAACTGACTGTTGTAAAGGTCAGCGTAGAAATCAGCTTGTGCCATCAGCTCATCATGATTTCCTTGCTCGATGATATTGCCATCTTTCATGACAAGAATCAGATCAGCATTACGGATGGTTGACAAGCGGTGGGCGATGACAAAGGAAGTTCTGCCCTCCATCAAACGATCCATGGCTTTCTGAATCAATTCCTCTGTACGGGTATCAACCGAAGATGTCGCCTCATCTAGGATTAGGAGTGGCGCATCTTTTAACAAAGCACGAGCAATGGTCAAGAGTTGTTTTTGTCCGACAGACAAGATCACTGTATCATCCAAGACGGTATCGTAACCATCTGGTAGTGTCATGATAAAGTGGTGAATCCCTACAGCCTTGCTGGCTTCAATCACGCGCTCATCACTAATCCCCTCTTGGTTATAGATGAGATTGTCGCGAATAGTACCTTCAAAGAGCCAGGTGTCCTGCAAGACCATTGAAAAGGCATCGTGTACTTCCGAACGCTTCATCTCCTTGGTATCCACACCATCGATACGGATACTTCCCTTATCAATCTCATAGAACTTCATCAAAAGATTGACAATGGTTGTCTTACCAGCCCCAGTCGGTCCGACAATGGCAACCTTTTTACCTGCATGAGCAATCGCAGAAAAGTCATGGATAATAGTTCTCTCTGGTGTATAACCAAAGGAAACTCGATCAAAGACCACTTGACCTTTCATATCGCTCAATTGTCTTGCTTTATGGGATTCGTCTTCCATCTCCTCTTCAGCTAGAAATTCAAAGACACGTCCCATAGCTGCGCTAGCCTGCTGCAAACTAGTAATCCCTTGGGCAATTTGTGAAAGAGGCTGAGAAAAGATACGAACGTAGGCCATAAAGGCAACGATAATCCCGATACTGATGTGCCCATTTAAAGCCAAGGCTGCACCAACGATAATCACCAAGGCATAGCTAAAGTTCCCAATAAACATCATAATCGGCATCATAATCCCTGAAATAAATTGAGATTTCCAGATACTATCATACAGACGATGGTTTAATTTCGCAAACTCTTTTTTCGTACTCTCGATGGCATTGTAACTGGTCACCACATTATGGCCAGAGTACATTTCCTCCACATAGCCATTGACAGCTGCCAAATCTTGTTGCTGATTCTTAAAAAATCCCTGTGATTTTCCCATAAAGACGGATACAAATGCAAATCCAATAAGGGTTGAAACAACCGTTACCAAGGCTAAAATCCAGTTCATCCCAAACATGGTTACCAAGACTGCTAAGACCAATAAACTAGATGAAAGAACTGTTCCCAGACTTTGATTGAGGGACTGGGCTGCAGTGTCAACGTCATTGGTTACACGAGACAAAGTATCCCCCTGAGAGTGTCCATCAAAATATCTCAATGGTAGGCGATTAATTTTCTCTGCAATGGCTGTTCTTAAACGCTCTGAAAAACGTTGAATAGCTGTTGTAAACAGAAATGCCTGCAAATAATTTGATAGAAGTCCGATCACATAAATCACGGCCAAAAAACCACCAATAGCTGCAACCGCCGCGACATCCACACTTGTTTCCAGACCACTGGCAATGATATTGGTCATTTCCTTGATGCGAGTTGGACCATATACAGTAATGATATTGGATACGATTGTTGCTAGAAAGGCTATCAGAAGGGCAAACTGGAGGCCTGCAAGATAGGGTTTACTCTGTTTCCAAAGAGACATTTTCTTATTTTCCATGTTCCAATTCCTCCTTCGATAGTTGTGAATAGGCAATTTCTTGGTAAACTTCATTATTAGCTAGAAGTTCCTTGTGGGTACCTTGTCCCACGACTTTTCCTTGATCCAAGACCAAAATCAAATCTGCATCCATAATCGTTGAAATACGCTGTGCAACGATAAGCTTGGTCATAGACTTGGTTTTCTCTGCTAACCCTTGACGTAGGACACGGTCTGTCTTGTAGTCCAAGGCTGAGAAGGAGTCATCAAAGATGAGGATTTCTGGCTTCCGAGCTAAGGCACGCGCAATTGCCAGACGCTGTCTTTGACCACCTGAGAAGTTGGTTCCTCCTTGGGCCACTTCTGATTCTAAGCCCGCTTCCTTGTCTTCGATAAAGTTCTTAGACTGGGCTAACTCCAAAGCTTGCCACATAGCCTGCTCACTAAGTGGTGTTTCTTGACTCTGTCCAAAGTCTAGATTGCCCTTGACATCCCCTGAAAAGAGAACAGCTTTTTGTGGAATATAACCAACCTTGTTGCGCAAATCTTCTAGAGCATAGTCTTGAACATTGACACCGTCCACCAGAATTTCTCCTGCTGATACGTCATAGAAACGTGGAATCAGATTGACCAGAGTTGATTTACCAGAACCTGTTGAACCAATAAAGGCCACTGTTTGACCAGCGTCTGCTCTAAAGCTAACATTCTCAATAACCGCCTCCGAATTTGCCGCATAGCGGAAGGTCACATCCTTAAATTCGACCTGACCTTGGAGGTTTTCATCAGCCAGCTGCACTTGAACAGGGTTTTGGATAGAAGAATGCAAATCTAAAACTTGATTAATCCGCTTAGCAGAGACCATAGTTCGGGGAAGAACGATGAAGAGTGCTCCCATGAGAAGGAAGCCTATGACAACCTGCATGGCATAAGACATGAAAACAATCATGTCACTAAAGAGAGGCAGACGCGCTATCGGAGCAGCGTCGTTAATCACATAGGCCCCAATCCAGTAAATCGCCACACTCAAACCACTTGAAATCCCCATCATGATAGGGTTCAAAATAGCCATAAGACGGTTGACAAATAAATTCAAGCGTGTCAATTCATCATTTGCTGCTGCAAATTTTTCATTTTGGTATTCTTCAGCATTGTAGGCGCGAACGACACGAATACCTGTTAAACTTTCACGAGTGATACTGTTCAATTTATCAGTCAAACTTTGAATCAAAGACTGTTTCGGAAAGGCTAACGTCATCAAAACGGTCGTCATCAAAACATTGACAAGCACTGCCACAAGTACGGCCCAGAGCCAGTATTCCGAATGGCCTAAAATCTTCCCGATGGCCCAGATAGCCATAATCGGACCACGCGTAACTACTTGTAGGCCCATGGTAATCAACATCTGAACCTGAGTAATATCATTGGTGGTGCGAGTTAAGAGGCTAGGAATAGAGAATTTCTTAATCTCTGTCTGCGAGTAATCTAAAACTCTGTTAAAAATATCACTTCTCAGCCTACTAGTATAAGAAGCCGCCACTCTGGACGCAAAAAATCCAACTGCAACTGCAGACAAGAAGGCCAGAAAGGACATTCCCACCATCATACCTGCTGGCTGCCATAACTCATCCAAGTTGGTTCCCTGAGTTCCTAGCAAATCAGTGATTTTAGAGATATAGGTCGGCACTTCCAACTCTAGATAAACCGAAAAGCAGGTAAAGAGAATGGCTAGTAAAATCATCCCCCATTCTTTTCTACTAATTCTTTTGGCTAATTTCTTCATTATCTCCTCCTACTCTCTTGATATTTTCCTGTAGTTGACTGAGAACTTTCTCAAAAATCAGTAATTCATCTTCATCAATGTCTTCCATCAACTGCTTGTCTATGCGTTCAAAGAAGGCCTTAACCTGCTGCATTTGAGAACGTGCTTTGTCCGTCAAACGAACAAATTTAGCCCGCTTATCGCTAGGACTCGCCTCCAATTCCACCAAACCATTTTGTACCATACGCTTGACTAGATTACTAGCAACAGACTTGGTAATATTGAGTTCCTGCTCGATATCTTTAATCAAGACCAAGTCTTGGTTTTTCTCACGATTATCCAAAAAACGAACAACCTGACCTTGAGGCCCACCCATAAATTCAATACCACAACGTTTGGCTTCCTTTTGCACCATCAGGTGAATCTGATGACCAAAACGCTTAAAGACTAACATCGGTTTATCCATACTAACTCCTTTCTAACCATTGCATTTAGTTCTCCTAGGAACTAAATAAGTTTTCATGAGAACTATTTTACCATTTTGAAAAGAGATGTCAAGAAAAAAGTTTCCAAGAGAACTATTTTCTTGATTCAAAAAATCCCAAGTGATTTTTTCACTTAGGATTGTGTTCTCTAGGTTAAATTAGAATCCATCTACGTTTGTGTAGATTTTTTGTACGTCTTCGTCGTCTTCAAGAACGCTGTAAAGTTTTTCAAAGGTTTCAAGGTCATCGCCTGACAATTCCACTTCTGACTGAGGAATCATTTCCAATTCAGTCACTTGGAATTCTTCGATACCTGACTCACGAAGGGCAACGATAGCCTTATGAAGGTCAGTTGGAGCTGTGTAAACTGTGATTGTCCCTTCTTCTGCTTCTACATCGTCCACATCCACATCTGCTTCTAGCAATTGCTCAAAGACCGCGTCCGCATCTTCACCTGCAAATACAATAACACCCTTGTTATCGAAGAGGTATGAAACAGAACCTGAAGCGCCCATGTTTCCGCCATTTTTACCAAAAGCTGCACGGACGTTGGCCGCTGTACGGTTGACATTTGAAGTCAAAGTATCAACAATCAGCATAGAACCATTTGGTCCAAAACCTTCGTAACGTCCTTCTGTAAAGGTTTCGTCTGTGTTTCCTTTTGCTTTATCAATCGCTTTATCAATAACGTGTTTTGGCACTTGGGCTTGTTTAGCACGGTCGATAACGAATTTCAAAGCAGTGTTTGATTCTGGATCTGGATCACCTTTTTTAGCTGCTACATAGATTTCTACACCAAATTTTGCATATACTTTAGAGTTAGCTCCATCTTTAGCCGTTTTCTTGGCTACGATATTGGCCCATTTACGTCCCATTAGGAATCTCCTTTTTTCACATTTTAATCTTTCTTATTATAACACAAGTTTTTTCGATTTTCACTAGAGGAAATGGATTTTATTCAGTAAATCCAACTAGGATAGCACTTTGGCTGCCAAGATTTCCTCACCTTCTTTTATCAAGGGGTGACGGAACAGTGAGAAGTACAGTTGGATGGTCATGGCAACCCAGATAAGGGGTTCGCAAAGGATAACTCCCTTATAGCCTGCCCAAGGAATAATCAAGACCACAAAAGCGATTTTCCCGATTAGTTCGATAAAGCTAGAAACCAGAGGAAGAACCTTTTGCCCCAAGCCCTGCAAACAATTGCGATAAAGCAACAAGAGACTCAGAATGGGATAAAAGGCTGAGCTGATTTGCAGATAGAGACTACCATTTTCTACCAAGTAGCTATCCGTCGAACTGGCCAAGAAGGAAACCAAGGCTGGACTGGCAAAAAAGAGGAAGACACAAACAAAAATTGCCCAGGATATACTTAAACGACTACCGATTCGAAGACCTTGAACAATGCGGTCTGGGCGCTTAGCACCTAAATTCTGAGAAGCAAAGGTCGTCATTGATGCAGAAATAGCGGTCATAGGAAGAAGGGCAAAGGCCATAATGCGTCGAGCTGCCGTCTGGGCACTAATAATCACTGCACCAAAGGTATTAACAGAAGACTGTAAAATCACACTGCCGATCGATACAATTGAACTCATCAAGCCCATAGCCAAACCTTGCTCCAAAAGATCCGCATACAAGGCCTTGTCCCATTTAAAATGTTTCAGCTGAGGGAGTAAGTCAGGTACACTCTTTTGGATATAGTAGAAACAGAGTATCGCTGATAAGCCTTGCGAAATGATGGTAGCAAGGCCCGCAGATTGAACCCCCAGTTGCAGTTGCGTAATAAAATAGAGATCCAGAACCACATTAACCATAGCAGAAAAAATCAAAAATCCAAGGGCAGCTAGACTGTCCCCAATAGACCGCAACAAGCCTGCAAAAAGATTATAAGCAAAGCTGACACCGACACAGGTCACAATCATAGAAATATATTGATAGGACTGGGAAAGGATTTCTGCAGGAGTATCTAAATATTGCAAGAGTGGATACAGACCGACAAATCCCAGCAGCATCACTACAACACTCAAAAGAGCACCTAAAATCCAGGTAGCTGCTACTGCCTCCTTGATTTTAGTGAAATTCCGAGCTCCATAATAACGGGCAATGACAATTCCCATGCCATTGCCAACACCAAGAGTAAAACCTACAATCAAGTCAAAAATCGCTGTCGTCGCTCCTACTGCAGCCAAGGAATCTTGACCCAGAAATCGCCCAACAATCAAGACATCAGCAGTATTATAGAGCTGTTGAAAAATATTTGATAGCAAGATTGGGAAGGCAAAACTCACAAGCGAGGGAAGAATAGGACCATGTATCAGGCCCACTGTTCGTTTTTTATTCATAAGGCTATTATATCAGCTTTCTAGGGGAGCGACAAGAAACAGCAAACTATGCGTGAGCGGAAAACCAGAATAAGGCATCGAAAAAGCAGTGGATTTCTCCACTACTTTGACAGCTTATTCTTCAATTTCGATTTCAAGTTCATCACCTAGGTCAAGTGTGACTTCTTCATTCACAGAATCTGCTTGAACTGCTTCATCTTTTTTAGTTTCAACACCTTCTACAGGAGATTCTTCTCCATCAACCAAACCAAATTGAACACGGACTTGATGGTCAATTTCATCAAAGATTTCTGGATTATCTGCCAAGTATTTCTTAGCATTTTCAGAACCTTGCCCGATTTTCTCATCCTTGTAAGAGTACCAAGCTCCTGCTTTTTTGATGATATCCAAATCGCTTGCAATCTTCAAAAGCTCACCTGTCTTAGAAATCCCTTCTCCGTACATGATTTCAACGAAGGCTTCCTTAAATGGCGGAGCCACCTTGTTTTTCACGACCTTAATCTTAGTTTCCTTACCGACATTGGTGTCTTTCTGGTCACCAGTTCCCTTGATTTGTGTGCTTCCACGAACATCCAAACGCACTGAAGCATAGAATTTTAGAGCACGTCCACCAGGAGTTGTTTCTGGATTTCCAAACATAACCCCAACTTTTTCACGCAATTGGTTGATGAAGATAGCAATTGTTTTGGTTTTATTGATAGAAGCACCAAGTTTACGCATGGCCTGGCTCATCATACGAGCCTGCAAACCAACATGGCTATCTCCGATATCTCCATCAATTTCCGCACGAGGGACAAGGGCCGCAACTGAGTCGACTACGACAAGATCCACGGCTCCTGAGTCAATCAATTTTCCTGCAATCTCAAGACCTTGCTCTCCTGAGTCTGGTTGAGACAAGAGCAATTCGTCAATATTGACACCAAGGGCCGCAGCATAAGCTGGATCGAGGGCATGTTCCGCATCGATAAAGGCTGCAATACCACCTTCTTTTTGTGCTTGCGCAACTGCATGAAGGGCAACCGTTGTCTTACCAGATGACTCTGGCCCATAGATTTCGATGATACGTCCCTTAGGATAACCACCTGAACCAAGGGCAATATCAAGAGCCAAAGAACCTGAACTCATCACTTGCACCTTTTGCTCGGCACGTTCACCCAAACGCATGATTGATCCCTTACCAAAGTCTTTCTCAATCAATTTAAGAGCGTCATTCAAGGCTTTTTCACGTTCTGCCCCGAACTTTTTTGAAATTTCATCTAATTTTTTTGGTTTTTTCGCCATTCTATTCTCCTACATTCTAATGGTCCTCAGACCTATCTACTATTATATCAAAAGTTAGTCACTTAATAAAGCCTTGCGAACTAGGCTAAAGGCATGCATAACCGCAATGTGGCGTACATCTGCTCGACTTCTGCCTCCAATATTCACCTTGATAACCTCAGTTCCTTGCTCTTGAGCCAAGCCTATGAAGACTGTCCCAGCTGGATGTCCTTCTAGGCTATCTGGTCCTGCCACTCCAGTCAAACTAATACCAAAATCTGACTGGGTCTTGCTTCGTGCCTGCTCAGCCATCTTCTGAGCTGTAAATTCAGACACCACACCGTGCTCTTCCAAATCCTTGACAGGAATATCCAACATCTTTGATTTTTCCTCCAAGCTATAGGTCACAAAACCACCCTTAAATATACTTGAAACTCCAGAAAAATTCGCCACGGTCGCTTGGAAAAGACCTGCCGTCAAACTCTCTGCAGCCGTGATGGTTTTCCCTTGCCTTTTTAGTTCTTCTACCACAATGCTAGCTAAACTAGTTTCTTCCCCATAACCATAACAAAGCTCTCGTAAAGAAGGGCCTTCAAAAGTCTGGCGACCTAAGATTTGATGTTCCAAGATATCCAGCCTTTGATTCGCCTCTTCTTGACTGCTAGCTTTTGTTGACAAGCGCAGTGTTACCTCTCCTGTCTTGGCATAAGGAGCCAAGGTCGGATCGGTTTGATTCTCAATCAAATCAGCCAAAATCGTAACCAGCTGGCTTTCTCCAATCCCAAAGAAACGAAGAACTCGGGAATACAGCTTGCTCCCTGTCATCAACTTGGGTAGAAGTTGGTTTAAGACCATGGGTTTCAATTCACTTGGTGGACCTGGAAGGACGACGTAGGTCACTCCATTGACTTCCAACATTCCTCCCACAGCCAGCCCTGTTTCGTTTGGCAGTGGAGTCGCTCCTTCTACAATTTGAGCTTGTCTTTCGTTATTCGGTGTTCGAGCATAGTCTGGTCTCTGGGCAAAAAAGATATCCAACTTCTCCTGAGCCTGAGAATCGAAGACTAATTCTTTCCCTAAAAATTTAGCCAGAGTTTGTTTGGTCAAATCATCCTCAGTCGGCCCCAAACCACCTGTCAAAATCACCAGACTGCTACGTTGACTGGCAATCTCAAGCAAAGACAAGAGACGAGCTTCATTGTCTCCTACAGCTGTCTGAAAATATACATCTACCCCAATCTCAGCTAGTTTTTCTGATAAAAACTGGGCATTGGTATTGACAATCTGTCCTGTCAAAATCTCTGTTCCAACAGCAATGATTTCTGCTTTCATGTTTCCTCCTACCTATCTATTCGTATTTTTTTGAAAAAATCGCAGGAAATTTCCCACGATTAATTTTTTTTATTTATAGTAAAAAAGTTAATTGTCTTCGTCACCAACAGGTGTTCGTCCAAATAAATCTTCAAATAAGACAACATTTGTTTCAAGCTGAGTGACTTCTTCTTGTCCCAAAGAACGTCTCAAAAGATTCTGCATTTCCAACATGTGGTTTCTCGTAACAATTTGATAAGAAACGCCTTGTAGCATCTCCCCTTCACCCTTCAACTGTTGTGTTTCAATAGTTTTAAATGAATCTTTATAGCCCAACAAGCTTGGAATACTTTTCGCAGATAAATCGATATTAGTCTGCATATTAGTACTTAGGGCTTTTAAGATAGACTGATAGTGGCTGACACTATTCAAACTAAGAACTTTTTCAACAACTTTTTGAATGACTTCACGCTGACGCTTTTGACGTCCGTAGTCTCCTTCTGGGTCTTGATAACGCATGCGTGAATAAACAAGCGCTTCTTCTCCATTTATTGTCTGCTCTCCAACACCGATAGAAATGGTATTAAATTCTTCTTGGTCACTGATAGAAATCGGGAAACCTAGTGTATTATTGACCGTAATACCTCCCACTGCATCGACCAATTGTTGCAATCCTTGCATATTAACCATAATGTAGCGATCGATATGGATATTCATCATCTTTTGAATTGTTTCTATAGCAAGTTCTGCACCGCCACCAGCATAGGCAGCGTTTAACTTCGCTTCTTCAATACTACCATCTTTATGTTGAATTTTAGTCAGGATATCACGTTCCAAACTCATCATCGTCGTTTTCTTTGTGTGAGGATTGACAGTCAGCAAAATCATACTGTCACTATTTCCAGCCCATTGATCTGTACGCTCTACATTCCCAGTATCAACCCCCATTAACAGAATGGTCAAAGGCTCTGTTGCTTCAATAACCTTGGTTTCTTCTCCAATTTTTTTATAGGTCTTTGATAAGGTTTGTGTGCCTTGCTGATAAATAGTATAAGCAAAAACACCGACACCCAAAACTGTCACAGCTAGAAAAGCTAGCACCATTCCAATAATTTTTTTAACCATATTTCTACTAATCTATCAGTTTACCCATCAAGTAAACATCGATAAATTTCCCTTCTTCTATATACGCTCCACGCTCTTGGCGACCTTCAATTATAAAGCCATGCTTTTGATAAAGATGAACTGCAGCTTGATTACGAGTTTGGACAGTCAGTTGGAGACGACGCAGAATGCCACTTGCTTGTGCCCACTCTATCGCTTCTTCTAGCAACAAACTTCCCAATCCATTATTCCAATATCTTTTTCCAATCACAATGAAGAGATCTCCAATATGACGGACTCTCTTGCGTTGGTCAGCTGTAATATTTACAATACCAGCAATTTTATCATTTAAGAATGCAAGTAAGGTTATCTGATTGTCCGAACTAGCTTGCTTGTTGAGGAATATTTCCATCTCCTCACTGGTCAAGAGAATACCATCTCCGTCTAAGCTGGTAAAATCTGTCTCCAAACTCACACAATTTAAAAAGGCCACTAATTCAGCTGCATCTTTAGGCTCTGCTTCCCTAATAAGCAATTCATACTCCATGTTGAAGCTCCTCTAAAAGCTTTTCTGCACGCAAACCCTTTGCTTGGAAATGTAATCTGCGACCGTCTTCTTCTTTTAGAATTTCCAACTCTAAATAAGTATCTGGCAAGGCATCTCCTAAGAGATTTCCCCACTCAATAACAGTCACGCCTCCACCAAAGAGAAATTCATCCAAGTCGATAGAATCAGCATCCCCCTCTATACGATAAACATCTAGGTGATAAAGTGGCAGTCTGCCTTCATACTCTCTTACGATAGTATAGGTTGGACTTTTAATCATTTGAGAAATCTGTAAACCTTTAGCAAGTCCTTTAGTAAAGGTCGTTTTACCTGCACCCAGTTCTCCAGTTAAGATTAAAACATCATTCTTTTCTAATAGATGACCCAAGCGTTCCCCTAAGGCTTGCAACTCTTCTTCATTTTTTGTGTACATACCCTTATTATACCAAAAACTTTTCTTTTGTGTCTATTTTCCTGCTAAACTTACCATCATAACATCCATAGAAACAAGCTTTCTCTAAAAGAAAATGAGCGTAGCAATGACCAATACAAGATCTCGGAAAATATGACCATAAAAGGAAACTTCTTTCTTAACCGAATTTGGGACAAGATAGGCTGCAAAAAACAAACCCAGTCCAATATAAATCAGAAGCGAGACAATGGTCATTGGATTTCTTAAGAAGAGAAGTGTTGCTAAAATAGTCACCAAAACTGTCTTTTTTCTGTCTAGCATAGCAAGCAAATCGCGCATGTATTTTTTCAAGGGTAAAAAAATCAGCAAATCTAGTCCAAATAGGAAAAAGAAGGATGGCAATAAAAAGTCAACTAATTCTTGCTGCAACGTATTTTTGATGAACAAGTTGTCTGACAAAACAAGGACAGCTCCTAACAAATTAATTAAGAGTAACATACTATAAAAAAGCTTCACCGACTTCTTACTGGCTAGGACACTATGGACTTCTTGCTTACGGGTATAAAGATAATTTACTCCAGCACAGATTCCTGAAACGAAAACCATACTTCCGATAAAAAAAGCTGTACTTTGTTTAAAGGACAAGATACATTCCTTCCATAGGAAACAGCTACTCAAACTGATTTGAATTAAAGCTAACAAAAATAAGATTCTCATTGATTTCATCTTTTCTCTCCCTTCCTACCAATCATTATACTCGGAGAAAAGAGAGAACTGTTTCCAATCTTCTCAAATGTCTCTTTTAGACGCTAAACAAACACCTGAGACTAATACTCAATGAAAATCAAAGAGCAAACTAGGAAGATAGCCACAGATTGCTCAAAACACTGTTTTGAGGTTGCAGATAGAGCTGATGTGGTTTGAAGAGATTTTGGAAGAATATAAATTTGAAATAAGACTGATAGTATTCATTTCACTATCAGCCTTACAGGTTATTTATCGTTTCAGAAAAACTATAATGTCAAGATTAACTAAACAGTATCTAATTCCTTCAAATAGTTTTCTATCTTCATCAACATTAAAGGATTGTTATAAATCTTACATAACTCTCTTGCTTCTATATAATAATTTTTGACTTGTTCTCTATCTAGAAATTTGGCTCCAGCATTTCCTACAAGAATAAGTAAAGGAGCCAGTTGGTAGCTTGTCTGTCTTTGTTTACAGAGTTCAATCGTCTCAAGAGCTTCTTGGATGGCTTCGTTATATTTTCCCTTTGACACTAGGTAGTGAGCGTAGTTGTAACGAACTCTGATGTAGCCAAATAAAAACTCTTGATGCTCAAAATTTTTTGTCTGATATAACTCCATCAAATGAGAGTAGTTTGCCTCATATTCTTGTTCACGACCCACTAAGGAATAGAAATTAGATAAAGTATTCAATGCCTTTAAATAAATCAGAGTATTTGAAGAGACTTTTAATAATATATTTTCCAATGACGAAATAGCCTCACACTTACTGTCATATTGATAGAAGTCAATAATAGCTTTAATCCATTCAAGGTAAGTTCGGTCTTCTAGTGTTAGAAAAGTACTTCGTTCAATCTCTATTCTATAAATATATTCCAAATCGTCATAATTTCTATCATCTAATAGTCGAGCAGATAATTGCTTGAAGTTAGAGAGGTTAGATTTAATTTCAATTTGTTCATTAAAAAAATAATCTAATGGCACTTCGAGTCGTTGGGAGAGTTTGAACAAAAGGTCTGCGGAGGGAATGAAATGCCCTCTCTCAATTTTACTAATCTGGCTTTGTTCACAAATTCCTTCTGCAAGAGTTTGTTGGGAGAGTCTCAACTCTTTTCTTTTCAATCTGAATTTCTCTGCGAGTGTATTCATTAAAGATAATAAACCTTCCTATTTGCTTAATTTCATTATAAAATTTTTAGTTCAAAATAGCAAGTTAAAGAAATAAATAATTCTATATGGTAATAATAAAAAAAAAAAGTTTAAAATATAATAAAAATACTTGGCTGAATAATATATATATGTTAAAATAAAAACAAGGAAACAGAAAAGGGTTTCACGAATGAAGAAAAATCGTGGAATTCAAAAATTAGCTATATTTGCATTACTAGAGGTTTTTACGTTTAGTAATACAATTCCTTACCAACAGTTTATTCAGAAGAATAAACAATTGGAGATTCGAGTAGAATCACAAAAGAAGTCCAATTGTCTTGATGTTGGAAAGGCTGATTGATGTCGTATTACTTTAAAATTCAACTATTTAGAGAAAGGTATTCTGATGAGAGCTTGTAACAATACCAGATAGATATAAGAATGGAGATGTTTGATAAAATGCTTTCATAGTTAACCAACTGTTGAAAATTATGAGTTACAAAATCTAAAGTATTTAAGATTGGTTTATAAAATTAGATCTCTGTCTGTAGAGAGGAACGTGCAGTTAGAAAGGAGGAAAAAATAGGATACTATAATTCAGACTGAGATTTCTAATTAAAATATGTAGTTGCATCATCCCTTGCCGTTTTGGCATTTAGTTTGGCTCTTCCTGTTTTGGTAGCTTCTCACCGTGGTGGCGAGTGGACCTATGGAGGCTATCATGATCCAAATAATTGGGGAGCAAGTTACATTTGATGCGGGATGGTAAAGAATAATTGAAGAAGATTCTTCTATCAATAGTTTAGTAAGCTTGTTAGTTTATAGAGGGCAGGGGTATTTCTACCCTCTGTTTTAGAATAAGGAATGCACTATGAAAAAATTATTTATACTCATATCCAACCTGCTTGCTAGTTTGTTCTTTGTTTGGGTATTTACCATTTGGACTGATACATATGTCTCCAATTATTACCCCAACGTTGTTGTACGTGATTCTTCCCCTGAAACAACTTTTCAGCATGTTGCTACACGCTTGGAAAAACTAGCAGAAGAAACAGATAGCTTTATTGCGATTCAACACCAAGATCTTAACTCAGAAGGTACTACAGTTTTTTCTTATACGACCTTTGGGGACGGAAAGTTGCCTGATGGGCTTCAGGAAAAAAATCTAGAAGATGCTCAAAGTAGCAGTGTTGAAACAAACTATTTTGTATTCGATGGAAACCTAGATATTCACTTGCTAAGGGAGGAGCTGAGTCAACTTGGCTTGACTAACATGCACCTGATAATTCCATCTAAACTATCTACGTTAATGGCTATCTTTAGTAACGGATTTCAGTTAATCAGTTTATTGATTTTCATCTTAACCTTTGGAGCACTGACTTTAATTAGTCAAATTAGCCAATTACGGTCGTCGGGCGTTCGCCTCATTTCAGGAGAGAAACGGTGGTCCATTTTCCTTAGACCAGTTGGTGAGGATTTGAAAGGGATAGCTGTTGGTTTCAGTTTAGCTGGCGTGCTCGCCATTCTTATGCAAAAAATTCTGTCGCTTCCAACGCAATCCCTAATGACCATAGGAGAAGGCTTGCTCAGTTATAATCTCATCTTGTTGTCGATCTCCCTGTTTTTCGCTCAACTCTTCGCAGTTGGAATAAAAAAGATACACCTGATGCAGATTATAAAAGGGCAAGTGCCTGTCAGAGGAATCATTAGTTTGATTTTAATCGGTCAACTATTAGCGATTATTATTGTAACGCTGGGAATAGGGAGTAGCTTAAAGTATTCCCAAGCCTGGCAACAGCATCGGATTGGACAAGAGGCTTGGAACCAGGAAAGGCAACTGATTACCCTATCAATCAGCCGTGAAGGAACGAGTCCTGGTTTTGATGAACAAGCTCAAAGGAAATTCAGAACTTGGTATCAATTGATGGATCTGGCTGTTTCAGAACAAAAGGCTTTCTTATCTAGACACCAGTTAATTGACCGTACTTTGCAAAATGGCATGGCTTCCTCCAAAAACTTGATAACCTCTACAGAATGGCACGATTACAACCCGAATGGCAATGTCCTTATCGTCACACCGCAATACTTGGAGCGTCAAAACATTCCTGTAGATACAACTATTGAGCAAAAGATGAATCACCTTGATGTAGGGGAGTTTGTCTTATTGCTGCCTGAACACCTCCGTTCAGAGGAAGAACATTATAAATCTGTTTTTGAAGACGACTTAACCAGTCGCATGTCTAGTCGAGATGAACGACAGCAAATGACTGCTACGGTAGGTTATTTGGAATCAGGTCAGGATCGTTTTGTGTATAATACGACCCCTATTTCTTACCAGCAGTTTTTGAAAGATCCAATCATCATTGTTATAACACCCCAATCAGCTGGTCCACAGTCCGTTTTGTTTTGGGTAGACGCAGTACAGAACTACGTTCTCTTTAATCAATTGTCTGATGCCCAGGAGCTTATCCAGAGACAAGGCATTGAAAATTGGGTCTCAGAAATGCAAACAGGTTACCACAACTACATCACATTATTGGATAATATCCAGAGGGAACGTTGGGTAATGCTAGCAGGAGCTGTGCTTGGGATTGCAACTTCAATCTTGTTGTTTAACACTATGAATAGGCTCTACTTTGAAGAATTTAGACGTGCCATTTTTATCAAACGCATTGCAGGTCTCAGGTTCTTAGAAATTCATCGCACTTATCTCTTTGCTCAACTGGGTGTGTTTTTACTTGGATTTATTGCGAGTGTATTTCTTATGGTAGAGATAGTAGTTGCTTTCTTAGTCTCGTTACTCTTTACTGGTCTATCTCTTTTACAGTTACATGTCCAAATGCAGAAAGAAAACAAGATGTCCATGCTTGTTTTGAAGGGAGGTTAATATGATTGAACTTAAACAGGTGAGTAAATCTTTTGGAGAACGAGAGTTATTTTCGAATCTTTCAATAACATTTGAGGCTGGAAAAGTCTATGCCTTAATTGGTTCAAGTGGTAGCGGAAAAACAACCTTGATGAACATGATTGGGAAATTAGAATCTTATGATGGCACGATTTTTTACCGAGGTAAAGACTTGGCCAATTATAAATCGAGTGATTTTTTCCGTCACGAATTGGGCTACCTCTTCCAGAACTTTGGCTTAATTGAAAACCAAAGTATTGAAGAAAACCTTAAGCTAGGTCTCATTGGTCAAAAGTTGAGTCGGTCGGAACAGCGGTTGAGGCAGAAGCAGGCTTTAGAACAGGTCGGCCTGGCTTATCTTGACCTAGATAAGCGCATCTTTGAGTTATCGGGCGGAGAATCGCAACGGGTTGCCTTGGCAAAAGTTATCTTAAAGAATCCACCCCTTATTCTGGCAGATGAGCCAACAGCTTCAATAGACCCAGCAACCTCTCAGTTGATTATGGAGATTTTGCTATCTCTTCGAGATGATAATAGGCTAATCATTATCGCAACACATAATCCGGCAATTTGGGAGATGGCTGATGAAGTGTTCACGATGGATCGTCTGAAATAAAAATCCTTGTTTTTAATTGCACGATGAGTTACTGAAATATTATCATGAATCAATAATTGGAGTTAATTTAGAATTGTACTTTATTAATATTGAGGTAACTTTTTCTTGATAAAGGAAGAAATAGTGGAGAGGAAGTTAGAATGAAAAAATTCGACAATTATATTATTGAGAAGCCTTGCGATTCTAATTCAGATAAACTGCAAAAAATCTTAATAATTGAAAGTTTGGTAGATGATATTTTGCAATTTTCTCGCAGAATCAATAATAGTGTAGGAGAGATTTTCCTCCTGCAACCGTTTCAAAAGAAAACTATCTTTATTCCATGTTATTTTGAGGAAGATATTGTGAAAGTCAAAGATGATGATAAAGTTGAGTGGAATTTGTTAGAATTTCGAAAATTTAGAGCATTTTTGGCTTAGTAATCTGTGTTGAAGGCTCAAAACCTATGGTAAAAAAGTAGCTTTGAAAACGTATTGCCTCCAAAGATATAGTTAAATAATGATTTAACACAAAAAGAAATTATTGAAGTTCTGGAAAGATGTTGTTTCAGTATTGAGAAAAGGTGGGAAAAACTTGCGATTTTCACAGAGAAAGGAAGAAAAAGTATAGAAATATAGTCAATTGAAACAAGAACAGGACAAAAGAACCTTTTGTGCCATATTTTTCTCCTTTCGCTTTACAATTGGCTTGAACACCTTTATTGTATCGCGGTTGGAGTTTTTTTGGTATAACCTTCGACGCGCACCCGCATAGCGGGTGATTTTTTTGTCTCGCACCTAACGGAGCGATACGAACTAATAGTCACTTAATCAAAAAACGCACCATATCAAAAACTAAAAAGTTTGATATCATGCGTCATGTCTTAAACTAATTGACTGTACTTTCTATTCAAATGAGCTTTTAACCAATTGATTGAACCAATCCACTCTTAAAACCAAAGAGCAATTTCTCGCTTAGCTGACTCTTCTGAATCTGAACCATGTACAACATTTTGGATAACCTCATTTTCTCCAGCAGCTTTTGCAAAATCACCTCGAATCGTTCCTGGTAAAGCTTCTTCTGGACGAGTCGCACCCATCATAGTCCGCCAAGTTTCAATTACTTTGGGACCAGAAATGATACCTACAAGAACCGGTCCTGAAGTCATAAATTCACGAATCGGTGGGTAAAAACTTTGGCCAACCAAGTCCTGATAGTGCTGGTCAATCAACTCTTCTGAAAGCTGTGAACGCAACTCCAATTTTTCGATTGTAAATCCACGTTGTTCGATGCGTTTTAACACTTCACCTACTAGTCCTCTTTTTACACCATCTGGTTTAATGATAAAAAATGTTTGTTCCATACCCGTCTCCTTTGTCAGCTTCTTTCTTTTATTTTACCACATTTCATGGAAAAATGGAGAAAGTTTTCAGAAAAAGAGAACCCGAGGGCTCTCTCATTCTCTCTTATTCTACTGTTTCTTCCACAGTTTCAACGGCAGTATCCACAACTACTTCTGTTGCTTCTTCATTTCCTTCTTCCTCTACTGGAGGATTAAGGTATTCTTCTTCGTTGATAGCATGTGGTTCAAGGTTACGGTAACGGGCCATACCAGTACCTGCTGGGATGATCTTACCGATGATAACATTTTCTTTAAGTCCAAGAAGATGGTCTTTCTTACCACGGATAGCTGCATCTGTAAGGACACGAGTTGTTTCCTGGAAGGAAGCCGCTGACAAGAAACTGTTGGTTTCAAGCGAGGCTTTGGTAATTCCCATAAGAACTGGGCGACCTGTTGCTGGAACCCCACCTGCGATAAGGACATCTTTGTTAGCATCTGTAAAGTCATTGATATCCATGAGGGTACCCATGAGAAGATCTGTGTCACCTGGATCCATGACACGGACTTTACGGATCATTTGACGAACCATTACCTCGATGTGTTTGTCACCGATTTCTACCCCTTGGCTACGGTAAACTTTTTGTACTTCACCGAGAAGGTAAGTTTCAACCGACAAGACATCACGAACTGCAAGGAGACGTTTTGGTTGGATAGAACCTTCTGTAAGAGCAGCACCACGCGCTACTTGGTCCCCAACTTCGACACGCATACGAGCTGTAAATGGTACGACGTATTCACCTTCGCCAGTTTCGCCCTTAACAAAGACTTTCTTAGTACGAGTTGAGGCATCTTCTTCGATAGCAGTAACTTGTCCTTTAACCTCTGTGATAACCGCTTCCCCTTTAGGATTGCGGGCTTCAAAGATTTCTTGGACACGAGGAAGACCCTGAGTGATATCGGTATTTGAGGCAACCCCACCCGTGTGGAAGGTACGCATTGTAAGCTGTGTACCAGGTTCCCCGATAGATTGGGCAGCGATTGTACCAACTGCTTCACCAACTTCAACCGCATCACCAGTCGCCAAGTTGATACCGTAACAATGACGGCAGACACCATGACGAGTGTTACATGTAAATACAGAGCGGATAGTCACTTCTTCCACACCAGCGTTGACAATTTCACGCGCCTTGTCTTCTGTAATCAACTCATTTGGACCAATGATCACTGCACCAGTTTCTGGATGTTTAACAGTTTTCTTAGTGTAACGACCATTGAGACGCTCTTCGAGTGATTCGATCATCTCTTTTCCTTCTGCGATAGAGCGGATCAAGAGACCACGATCTGTTCCACAGTCGTCCTCACGGATGATAACGTCTTGGGCAACGTCAACCAAACGACGAGTCAAGTAACCTGAGTCGGCTGTCTTAAGGGCCGTATCGGTCATACCTTTACGCGCACCGTGAGTTGAGAAGAACATTTCCAATACCGACAAACCTTCGCGGAAGTTTGAAAGGATTGGCAATTCCATGATACGTCCGTTCGGAGCAGCCATCAGACCACGCATACCGGCAAGCTGTGAGAAGTTTGAGATATTACCACGGGCTCCTGAGTCCATCATCATAACGATTGGGTTCTTAGGATCTTGGTTGGCAATCAAGCGTTTCTCTAGTTTCTCACGGGCAGCACGCCATTCAGCTGTAACAGCATTGTAACGCTCGTCGTCTGTAATCATACCACGACGGAATTGTTTGGTGATTTGTTCTACACGTTTGTGTGATTCTTCAATGATTTCAGCCTTGTCATCAACGACTGGGATATCGGCAATACCTACTGTCAATCCTGCAAGAGTTGAGTGGTGGTAACCAAGGTTCTTCATACGGTCAAGTAGGGCAGAAGTTTCTGTCGTACGGAAACGTTTGAAGATTTCAGCGATGATATTTCCAAGGTTTTTCTTCTTGAATGGAGGGTTGAGTTCAAGTTTGCTGATAGCTTCCTTGATATCTCCACCAAGTGGCAAGAAGTATTTAGCTGGAACGCCTTCTGTCAAGTTGGCATTGTTTGGTTCTTGCAAGTATGGTAGACCCTCTGGCATGATGTCGTTGAAGAGGATTTTACCAACTGTTGTAAGCAAGACCTTATGTTTTTGCTCTTCTGTCCATGGTTTGTTGAGGCTGTCAGTTGCGATACCAACACGTGAGTGGAGGTGAACATAACCATTGCGGTAAGCCATAACAGCTTCGTCACGGTCTTTGAAGACCATTCCTTCACCTTCACGACCAGCTTCTTCCATGGTCAAGTAGTAGTTACCCAAAACCATATCCTGAGATGGAGTAACAACTGGTTTACCATCTTTCGGGTTCAAAATGTGCTCAGCAGCAAGCATGAGGATACGAGCTTCTGCTTGGGCTTCTTCTGAAAGCGGTACGTGGATGGCCATTTGGTCCCCGTCAAAGTCGGCATTGTAGGCTTCACAGACAAGTGGGTGCAAGCGAAGGGCCTTACCATCAATCAAGACTGGCTCGAAGGCTTGGATACCCAAACGGTGAAGGGTCGGTGCGCGGTTAAGAAGTACTGGGTGTTCTTTAATCACTTCTTCAAGGATATCCCAGATGCGTTCGTCTCCACGTTCCACCAAGCGTTTAGCTGCTTTCACGTTTTGCACGATATCACGCGCAACGATTTCACGCATCACAAATGGTTTAAAGAGCTCAATTGCCATTTCACGTGGCACACCACATTGGTACATCTTAAGCGTTGGACCAACGGCGATAACGGAACGTCCTGAGAAGTCAACACGTTTACCGAGCAAGTTTTGACGGAAGCGTCCTTGTTTACCTTTAAGCATGTGGCTCAATGATTTCAATGGACGGCTACCTGGTCCTGTGATCGGACGACCACGACGACCATTGTCAATCAAAGCGTCAACCGCTTCTTGAAGCATACGCTTCTCATTTTGAACGATGATACCAGGTGCATTCAACTCAAGCAAACGAGCCAAACGGTTGTTACGGTTGATAACACGACGGTAAAGGTCATTCAAGTCAGATGAAGCAAAACGGCCACCATCCAACTGTAACATTGGACGAAGATCTGGTGGAATAACTGGAAGGATGTTGAGAATCATCCATTCAGGTTTGTTTCCAGACTTGTAAAAGGCATCCAAAACATCCAAACGACGGATGGCTTTAACACGTTTTTGTCCAGTAGCTGTTTTCAACTCTTCTTTGAGTTCAGCAATTTCTTTTTCAAGATCTACTTGTTTTAAAAGGTCTTGGATGGCTTCGGCACCCATCTTGGCAACGAATGATCCATAACCATACTCACGCAAGCGCTCACGGTATTCGCGTTCTGTCATGATAGACTTGTGCTCAAGTGGTGTATCCTTCGGATCAATCACCACATAAGCCGCAAAGTAGATAACTTCCTCGAGGGCACGAGGACTCATATCAAGGGTCAAGCCCATACGGCTTGGAATCCCCTTGAAGTACCAGATGTGAGATACAGGAGCTTTCAACTCGATGTGCCCCATACGCTCACGACGAACTTTTGTACGCGTTACTTCAACCCCACAGCGGTCACAAACAATCCCTCTGTAACGAATGCGTTTGTACTTACCACAAGCACATTCCCAGTCTTTTGTAGGGCCAAAGATAACTTCATCAAAGAGCCCTTCACGTTCTGGTTTCAACGTACGGTAATTGATTGTTTCAGGTTTTTTGACTTCTCCATAAGACCATGAACGGACTTTGCTTGGAGAAGCTAGGGTGATTTGCATACTTTTAAAACGATTTACATCAACCACTATTTCTTCCCTTTCTATTCTAAGCGAGCTACTTATTCTTGTTCAGCAGCTTCTTCTGTTGCTTCCGCTTTTGTTGCTTTCTCAGCTTCTTCAGCTTCAAAGGCTGCTTTAGCCTCTTGGGCTGCTTTTTCGCGGGCTTTTTCAAGGTCATCTACGTGGATGACATCTTCGTCCATTCCTTCATCCAAGTCGCGAAGTTCCACTTCTTGGTCATCTTCGTCAAGGACACGCATGTCAAGACCAAGAGATTGCAATTCTTTGACAAGAACTCGGAAGGATTCTGGAACACCTGGTTTTGGAATTGGTTTTCCTTTTGTAATGGCTTCATAGGCTTTCAAACGTCCGTTGATATCGTCAGACTTATAAGTCAAGATTTCTTGAAGGACATTTGACGCACCGTAGGCTTCAAGAGCCCAAACCTCCATCTCACCGAAACGTTGTCCACCAAACTGAGCTTTACCTCCGAGTGGTTGTTGGGTAACGGTTGAGTAAGGTCCGACAGAACGAGCGTGCAACTTATCATCAACCATGTGGTGGAGTTTGATCATGTACATGACTCCGACAGAAACACGGTTATCAAACGGTTCACCAGTACGTCCATCGTAAAGAATTGTTTTGGCATCGCTATCCATACCTGCCTCTTTAACGGTTGACCAAAGGTCTTCAGAACTTGCTCCGTCAAAGACTGGTGTTGCGATGTGAATACCAAGAGTACGAGCAGCCATACCAAGGTGAAGCTCCATAACCTGACCGATATTCATACGTGATGGCACCCCAAGTGGATTCAACATGATATCGACTGGAGTTCCATCTGGAAGGTAAGGCATGTCTTCTACAGGAACGATACGAGAGACAACCCCTTTATTTCCGTGACGTCCGGCCATCTTATCTCCGACCTTGATCTTACGTTTTTGAGCGATGTAAACGCGAACCAGCATATTAACACCTGATTGCAACTCATCTCCATTTGCACGTGTAAAGATCTTAACATCACGAACGACACCATCGGCACCGTGTGGTACACGAAGAGAAGTGTCACGTACTTCACGAGATTTATCTCCGAAGATAGCGTGCAAGAGACGTTCTTCAGCTGAAAGGTCCTTCTCACCCTTAGGTGTTACTTTACCTACAAGGATATCGCCTTCTTTAACCTCAGCACCGATACGGATAATACCCATTTCGTCAAGGTCTTTAAGGGCATCTTCACCAACGTTTGGAATTTCGCGAGTGATTTCTTCAGGCCCAAGCTTTGTATCTCGTGTTTCTGATTCGTATTCTTCAAGGTGAACAGATGTGTAGACATCGTCTTTGACCAAGCGTTCGCTCATGATAACGGCATCCTCGAAGTTGTAACCTTCCCAAGTCATGTAGGCAACGATTGGGTTTTGTCCAAGCGCCATTTCTCCATTTTCCATAGAAGGTCCGTCAGCGATGAAATCGCCTTTTTCAACGACATCGCCAACTTTTACAAGCGTACGTTGGTTGTAAGCAGTACCTGAGTTTGAACGACGGAATTTTTGGATGTGGTAAACATCCAATGAACCATCTTCACGACGAACTTCTACCTTGTCAGCATCTGCGTAAGTAACTTTACCATCATACTGAGCAATCACAGCCGCTCCAGAGTCGTGGGCTGCTTGGTATTCCATACCAGTACCAACGTAAGGTGCCTGAGGATTGATCAATGGCACAGCCTGACGTTGCATGTTGGCTCCCATGAGGGCACGGTTGGAGTCATCGTTTTCCAAGAAAGGAATACATGCTGTCGCAACGGCAACTACCTGTTTTGGTGATACGTCCATATAGTCAACAACATTAGCTGGATACTCTTGGTTGACCCCTTGGTGACGTCCCATGACAACTTTTTCAGCAAATGTTCCATCTTCATTCAGACGAGAATTAGCCTGTGCTACAGTAAATTCATCTTCTTCATCGGCTGTCAACCAAACGATTTCGTTCGTGACAACACCTGTTTCACGGTCAACCTTACGGTATGGTGTTTGAACAAAACCATACTTGTTCAAGTGTCCGTAAGATGACAAGTTATTGATCAAACCGATGTTAGGTCCTTCAGGTGTCTCGATTGGACACATACGACCATAGTGAGTGTAGTGCACGTCACGTACTTCATATCCAGCACGGTCACGTGTCAAACCACCAGGTCCTAAGGCTGACAAACGGCGTTTGTGAGACAACTCAGAAAGTGGGTTGTGTTGGTCCATGAACTGTGACAACTGTGATGAACCAAAGAATTCTTTCACCGCAGCTGTTACAGGACGGATATTGATGATTTGTTGTGGTGTCAAGACTTCGTTGTCCTGAACAGACATACGTTCACGGACATTACGTTCCATACGAGAAAGTCCAAGGCGTACTTGGTTGGCAAGCAATTCACCAACCGCACGGATACGACGGTTCCCAAGGTGGTCGATATCATCAACACGGCCAAGTCCTTCAGCCAAGTTGAGGAAGTAGCTCATCTCAGCAAGGATATCTGCAGGAGTGACGATACGAACCTTGTCATCTGGATTAGCATTACCGATGATCGTTACGACACGGTCTGGATCAGTTGGAGCAACAACCTTGAATTTTTGAAGAACAACTGGCTCAGTCACAACCGCTGCATCATTTGGAATGTAGACAATCTTGTTCAAGTCACCATCCAAATGGCTTTCAATACTTTCAATCACACTACGAGTCATGATTGTTCCAGCTTCTACCAAGATTTCTCCTGTTTCAGGATCTACCAACGGCTCAGCAATTGTTTGGTTAAGCAATCGTGTCTTAACATTGAGTTTTTTATTAATTTTGTAGCGACCAACTGCTGCCAAGTCATAGCGACGTGGGTCAAAGAAACGAGCTACAAGCAAGCTACGTGAGCTTTCAGCCGTCTTAGGCTCACCTGGACGAAGGCGTTCGTAAATTTCTTTCAAGGCTTCGTCGGTACGAGAGTCCATTGGGTTCTTGTGGATATCTTTTTCAACAGTGTTGCGAACCAATTCGCTGTCACCAAAGATATCAAAGATTTCATCATCACCTGAGAAACCAAGGGCACGAACTAAGGTCGTAAATGGAATCTTACGAGTACGGTCAATACGAGTGTAGGCAATATCTTTTGAGTCACTTTCAAGTTCCAACCAAGCTCCACGGTTAGGGATAACAGTTGAACCGTAGCCCACTTTACCATTTTTATCAACTTTATCGTTAAAGTAAACACCTGGTGAGCGGACCAACTGAGATACGATGATACGTTCACCACCATTGATGATGAAGGTACCCATTTCTGTCATGATTGGGAAATCACCAAAGAAAACTTCTTGGGTCTTGATTTCGCCTGTTTCTTTATTGATCAAGCGGAAGGTTACAAAAATTGGTGCTGAGTAGCTAGCATCGTGGATACGAGCTTCTTCTAGCGTGTATTTTGGTTCCTTGATTTCATATCCAACAAATTCCAACTCCATTGTGTCTGTGAAGTTTGAAATTGGCAATACATCTTCAAACACCTCCTTAAGACCGTGGTCTAGGAAAGCTTTGAATGAGTCAGTTTGAATTTCAATCAAATTTGGTAAGTCAAGAACTTCTTTGATTCTTGAAAAACTACGACGGGTACGATGTTTCCCGTATTGAACGTCATGTCCTGCCAAGATGATTCTCCTTTGTAAATAAGTTCCAAGCCTTGTCGATCAGGCTTTCTAATCGTCATATGGTTGTAAAACCCCTATCACCGTGTCCCTTTGATAAATTTTCAGAATCTTTAAGTCTTTGTTACAAGTACTCAAAATCCTGAAAAAAAGCACAAAAAGAGCAGCTAAATCTGACTTTTTCAGAAGATTTAACTGCTGTGAGTCTTGTCTGGACAATATTTCAGACAAAACCTACGACAAATGATTATCCATATTATACCCTATTTAGCTAGATTTTTCAAGAGGATTAACGATTTTTTGACAAAATCTTTTCCTATAAAAAATTAAATTCAATGATTACTTTGCAAACTTCATTTTCAGTTTAATTGTTCAAGAAAAATATAGTAAATTACGGTTATCCTATTTTATCTTAGCCTATTTTTCTTGACTTTACTTGGTTTTTCTTTTAATATATATGTATAAATATATAAGGAGGTTTGTGATGAATATTTTGCTTTCTGAAACAGAACAAAATCTGCTAGTGTTACTGGAAGAATTAACCAAACACCATGATTGGATAGAGCTCCCAGTCTTGGCTGAAAAGCTAAATTTTTCAACAGAAGAATTGCAAGAACACCTTTTAAAGCTTGAACAGTTATTTCCAAACCTCCTGCTTCAATCAACAAAAGAAGGTATTCAGTTGCAGTTTGAAGTCCGAAACTCCTTAGACCCTAGGATTGCTATCTTTGAACAATCTAAAACCTACTCTTTTTTGAACCGTCTCTTTTTCAAAGAGGGACAATCACTTGACCAAATAGGTCAGGAACTTATGATTGGCTGCGAACAAGTTCAGGAAATCATCCAGCATCTAAATACTAAACTCCCGCAACATTATGGCATCAGCATACAACTTTCCCCTTTAGTCATTGAGGGAACAGAAGAGAACATTCGCGCCTTTTATCTAGACTATTTTAGCCAAAGTTACAGTTTTCTTGATTGGCCCTTTCCGTCTATCTCTGAAGAATCACTCACTCACTTGATTCAGCTATTTTTGAACGCCCAACAAGTTTCACTTACCCTCAGCAGTCTACGGCAAATCAAATATACCCTAGCTATCAATCTAGAGCGGTTTAATATGAGTCATTTGATTGAAAATCCTACTCCCCTTTTAACCAGTCACTACAGCTCTCTCATGCAAATTCCGCAGTTTGAACAAGATATCAAAAAGCTGGCTAAAAATCTCCATTTTGAACCTACAAAGAAAACACTGGAACAGCTCTTTTCAAACCCAATCAAATCTTTTCAAAGCACAAACAATCCTAACAATGGAGCACTGGGCGATATTCATCATATCCAAAAATCCTATCATTTATTGAGTCAAATCTTAGAAGAATTATCTAAAGAATTTCACCTACAGATTGAAAATCGCGAGGAATTGATTTGGCTCCTCCACTACACTGCCCAATCTGATTTCTTCCATCTACTTAGTGAACAGTCTCTTGACAAACAGAAATCCCAGATTTTAAACAATTATCAGGCAGAATTTCCAAAACTATTTGAAGTAAGTCAGCACAAATTCCAATCGTATCTGACTGAAATGGGGCTAGAAAATAAATCCATTAAACTACAAGAACTTGTCTACACCTTTTCGATTCAAGGACAACGGATTTTAGTCCAATTACTTCAAAAACTTCCCAAAATACGTGTTTTAGTCATCAGTCATCTAGATAGCCATCACGCACAAAACCTTATCGACACCCTAACTCACTACGGTAACAATCTCTATCTATTTGATTCTTGGGAAGAATCTACTATTTCTTTCTCAATTCTCAATCAAATTCCACACGATATTGTTATCACTACCTTTCCTGTTTCCAATTGTCCAAAACCCATTATTTGTAGTCGGAATCTTTCTACTGCAGAACTATTTCACCACCTCCACCTTTTGGGTTCACAAATTCATAAAGAAAGACTAGCTTAGTCGTAACAGAAAACCTGTTGCGATTTTTCTTTTATTTTAATTTTAAGAAAACGCTTGCATATTGTTTTACTACATGCTATACTGATATAGAAATTTATTGATTGGAGAATCATTATGAGAAAAACACCATCTCACACTGAGAAAAAAATGGTCTACAGCATCCGTTCCCTCAAAAATGGAACTGGTTCTGTCCTTATCGGCGCAAGCTTTGTCCTACTTGCCATGGCTACACCAACTATCTCAGCCAACGAAACCACAACAGCTAGTGCTGAAGCGACCAACACTATTACTCAACCTCTTACTGATACAGCAGACATCGCTGGAAAGAACGAAAGCGATTTTTCTTCACCTAACAGTGCAAACGCTTCCCTAGAGAAAAAAGAAGAAAAACCTGCAACAGAGGCAACCACTCCTGCTGCAACTCCCTCCGATTCAGCACCACAAACCAGACAAGATCGTTCAAGTGAGTCAACTACTTCTACTAGTCCAGCAACGACTGAAACTAAAGCAGAAGAGCCCATCGAAGACAACTACTTCCGTATCCATGTCAAAAAACTTCCTGAAGAAAACAAGGATGCTCAAGGACTCTGGACTTGGGACGATGTTGAAAAACCTTCTGAAAACTGGCCTAACGGAGCCTTGTCCTTCAAGGATGCCAAAAAAGATGACTATGGCTACTACCTAGATGTCAAATTAAAGGGAGAACAAGCCAAGAAAATTAGCTTCCTCATCAATAATACAGCTGGAAAAAATCTGACCGGCGATAAATCGATAGAAAAACTGGCACCAAAGATGAATGAGGCTTGGTTAGACCAAGATCACAAGGTTTTCTCTTACGAGCCACAACCTGCAGGAACTATTCGCGTCAACTACTACCGTACAGATGGCAACTATGACAAGAAATCTCTCTGGTACTGGGGTGATGTGAAAAATCCAAGTAGTGGTGAATGGCCTAACGGAACAGACTTTATGGCTACAGGCAAATATGGTCGCTATATCGATATCCCACTCAAAGATGCAGCTAAAGATCTTGGATTTTTATTACTAGACAGAAAGAAACAAGGAGACGATGTGAAAATCCGTAAAGAAGATTATAAGTTCACAGATTTGAAAAATCATAGCCAAATTTTCCTAAAAGATGATGATGAAACCATCTACACCAACCCCTACTATGTGCACGATATCCGCATGACAGGAGCTCAACACGTAGGAACTTCTAGCATTGAAAGTAGTTTTTCAACACTTGTCGGTGCTAAAAAAGAAGATATCCTCAAACACTCCAACATCACTAATCATCTAGGAAACAAAGTAACTATCACTGATGTTACAATCGATGAGGCTGGTAAGAAAGTGACCTACAGCGGAGATTTCTCTGACACAAAACATCCTTATACCGTTAGCTACAACTCTGACAAATTCACTACCAAAACAAGCTGGCGCCTGAAAGATGAGACTTACAGCTATGATGGTAAACTTGGAGCTGAACTCAAAGAAGAAGGAAAACAGGTTGATTTAACTCTCTGGTCACCAAGTGCTGATAAGGTTTCTGTTGTTATCTACGACAAGAATGACCCTGAAAAAGTAGTTGGAACTGTCGCTCTTGAAAAAGGGGAAAGAGGAACTTGGAAACAAACTCTAGATAGCACAAACAAACTAGGCATCACAGATTTCACTGGCTACTATTATCAATACCAAATCGAGCGTCAAGGTAAAACTGTTCTTGCACTCGATCCTTACGCTAAATCCCTCGCTGCTTGGAATAGTGACGATGCTAAGATTGACGATGCCCATAAAGTGGCTAAAGCTGCCTTTGTAGATCCAGCTAAACTAGGACCTCAAGACTTGACTTATGGTAAGATTCGCAACTTCAAATCGCGCGAAGATGCTGTCATCTATGAAGCTCATGTGCGTGACTTCACTTCAGATCCTGCCATCGCAAAAGATTTGACTAAGCCATTTGGTACTTTTGAAGCCTTTATCGAAAAACTAGACTACCTCAAAAACTTGGGTGTAACCCACATCCAGCTCCTTCCAGTCTTGTCTTACTACTTTGTCAATGAGTTGAAGAACCACGAACGCTTATCTGACTATGCTTCAAGCAACAGCAACTACAACTGGGGATATGACCCTCAAAACTACTTCTCCTTGACTGGTATGTACTCAAGCGATCCTAAGAATCCAGAAAAACGAATCGCAGAATTCAAAAACCTCATCAACGAAATCCACAAACGTGGCATGGGAGCCATCCTGGACGTAGTTTATAACCATACAGCCAAAGTCGATATCTTTGAAGATTTGGAACCAAACTACTATCACTTTATGGATTCCGATGGAACACCTCGAACTAGCTTTGGTGGTGGACGTTTGGGGACAACTCACCATATGACCAAACGCCTCCTAGTTGATTCTATCAAATATCTAGTTGATACCTACAAAGTGGATGGATTCCGCTTCGATATGATGGGAGACCATGACGCCGCTTCTATCGAAGAAGCTTACAAGGCTGCACGCGCCCTCAATCCAAACCTCATCATGCTAGGTGAAGGTTGGAGAACTTATGCTGGTGATGAAAATATGCCTACTAAAGCTGCTGACCAAGATTGGATGAAACATACCGATACTGTCGCTGTCTTCTCAGATGACATCCGTAACAACCTCAAATCTGGTTATCCAAATGAAGGTCAACCTGCTTTTATCACAGGTGGCAAACGTGATATCAACACTATCTTCAAAAATCTGATTGCTCAACCAACCAACTTTGAAGCAGACAGCCCTGGAGATGTCATCCAATACATCGCAGCCCATGATAACTTGACCCTCTTTGACATCATCGCTCAGTCTATTAAAAAAGACCCAAGCAAGGCCGAGAACTATGCTGAAATCCACCGTCGTTTGCGACTTGGAAATCTCATGGTCTTGACAGCTCAAGGAACTCCATTTATCCACTCTGGTCAGGAATATGGTCGCACCAAACAATTCCGTGACCCAGCCTACAAGACTCCAGTAGCAGAGGACAAAGTTCCAAACAAATCTCACTTATTGCGTGATAAGGACGGCAATCCATTTGACTATCCTTACTTCATCCATGACTCTTACGATTCTAGCGATGCTGTCAACAAATTTGACTGGACTAAAGCTACAGATAGAAAAGCATATCCTGAAAATGTCAAGAGTCGTGACTATATGAAAGGGTTGATTGCCCTTCGTCAATCTACAGATGCCTTCCGACTCAAGAGTCTTAAAGATATCAAGGACCGTGTCCACCTCATCACTGTCCCAGGCCAAAATGGTGTGGAAAAAGAAGATGTAGTGATTGGCTACCAAATCACTGCTCCAAACGGAGATATCTACGCAGTCTTTGTCAATGCGGACGAAAAAGCTCGCGAATTTAATTTGGGAACTGCCTTTGCACATCTAAGAAATGCTGAAGTTTTAGCAGATGAAAACCAAGCAGGACCAGTTGGAATTGCCAACCCGAAAGGACTTGAATGGACTGAAAAAGGCTTGAAATTGAATGCCCTTACAGCTACTGTTCTTCGAATCTCTCAAGGCGGTGCCATCGTTGCCCCAGCTGTGGAAGAAAAAACAGAATTTGATCTTTCTAGCTTAACACAAGAGCAAGGTCAAAATAACGGCCAAGACACTATTCCAAACCGAGTAGTCAAACCTGAGCAGCAAACTCCAGCTCCACAAACTAAACCTGATTCTGCAAAACCAGATACAAAAGTAGCGGATGAGGATCATAAACCTAGCCAAGCTACAACTGATTCACAAGCTGAACAACCAGCACAAGATGCATCTGTAAAAGAGGCGGTTCAAAACGAATCGGTAGAAAATTCTATCAAGGATAATACACCTGCACCCCTAGCTAAACAAGCTGAACTTCCAAATACAGGAACCAAAAACGATCACAAACTCCTGTTTGCAGGAATTAGTCTCCTCGCCCTTCTAGGTCTCGGTTTCTTACTAAAAAACAAAAAAGAGAACTAAACTAGCCCTCCTATAGAAAAATCCCCCAAGCATTATAGCTCAGGGGATTAATTTTTGTACAATATTTGTCGTCCTAATAAGCTTGATTAGGATTTTTTATTAAGCCTCTTTCATGGCAAAATAAGCCCGTACTTTTGGAGCCACTTGCGTGCCGAAGAGTTCAATAGCTCTTAGAACTTGTTCATGAGGCATAGAACCAAGCGGTAGATGGAGCATGAAGCGGTCCAAACCTAAATCCTCTATCATGCGAATCAATTTTTCTGCCACTTGATCTGGATTACCCACAAACATAGCACCATTTGGCCCAACTTGTTCAAGGTATTGCTCATAACTCAATTCTTGCCAATGAGGACGGTCTTTGGAAATAGCATCCACCACTTGCTTGGTCGGATGGAAATAATCTTTCACAGCCTGATCGCCATCCTCAGCAATCCAACCCCAAGAATGGGCTCCGATCTTCAGCTCATGACTGGCATGGCCCGCTTCACTCCCAATCTCACGATAAGCCTGAATCAATTTTTTAAAATAACGTGGATTGCCACCAATAATAGCATAGACAATCGGCAGCCCCGCCTGAGCAATCTTCACCGTTGATTCGACATGACCACCTGTCGCTATCCACAAGGGCAATTTGTCCTGAACTGGACGAGGATAGACTTCTTTGCCAGAAATTGTTTGGGTCAATCGACCTTGCCAGTCTAGTTTGGTCTTTTCATTGACTAACTGAAGCAAGTCTAATTTTTCATCAAATAGAGCTTCGTAGTCTTTCAAATCATAACCAAATAGCGGGAAAGATTCCGTGAAAGAGCCCCTTCCAGCCATAATCTCCGCTCGTCCATTTGACAAAGCATCGATAGTGGCATACTGTTGGAACAAACGAATCGGGTCCATGCTTGACAAAATGCTGACTGCACTGGTCAAACGGATTTTTTTGGTATTGACTGCCCCAGCTGCCAAAATAATCTCTGGAGCTGATACTGCAAAATCCGCTCGATGATGCTCACCAATCCCATATACATCCAAAGCAACCTTGTCAGCCAACTCAATCTCCGCCACCAACTGACGAATGCGTTCGGCATGACTGTAAGTCTGTCCAGTTCCCTCAAGCTCCGTTGTTTCCCCAAATGTTGAAATTCCCAATTCTACCATTGTGATTCTCCCTGTCTACCTCTGTCCTTCAATTTGAAAAATTATTCTAATACTCAATGAAAATCAAAGAGCAAACTAGGAAGCTAGCCGCAGGCTACTCAAAACAGTGTTTTGAGGTTGCAGATGGAAGCTGACGTGGTTTGCATTTGATTTTCGAAGAGTATAACACGAATCTTGAGTACAAGCAACCCATTTGCTCACAAGAAAAAGCCTAGATAAACTAGACTTTTTTAGCTTATTCTACCGTTACTGATTTAGCAAGGTTACGTGGTTTATCCACATCAAGACCACGGTGTAGTGTTGCAAAGTAAGCGACCAATTGCGTTGGTACAACCATTGAGATTGGTGAGAGGTAAGGGTGTACGGTCGTAAGGACGATATCGTCTGTATCTTTGGCAACATTCTCTTCTGCGATAGTAAGCACCTTGGCACCACGGGCTGCGACCTCTTGGATATTTCCACGAGTGTGGTTAGCAAGAACTGGATCAGACAAGAGGGCCAAAACAGGCGTTCCTTCTTCAATCAAGGCAATGGTTCCGTGCTTGAGTTCTCCTGCCGCAAAACCTTCACACTGGATGTAAGAAATCTCTTTGAGTTTGAGACTTGCTTCCATGGCTACGTAGTAATCTTGACCACGTCCGATGTAAAAGGCGTTACGAGTGGTTTCAAGAAGCTCGCGAACCTTGGCTTCAATGGTTTCTTTCTCAGAAAGAGTTGATTCGATAGACTGAGCTACGATTGACAATTCATGAACCAGGTCAAATGCTGACGCTTTAGCATTGCCATTTGCTTCTCCGACTGCTTTTGCAAGGAAGGCAAGGGCTGCGATCTGTGCTGTATAGGCCTTAGTTGAGGCTACGGCAATTTCAGGACCTGCATGAAGGAGCATGGTATGGTTGGCTTCACGTGAAAGAGTTGAACCTGGGACATTTGTCACTGTCAAGCTCGGAATCCCCATTTCATTAGCCTTGACCAAAACCTGACGGCTATCCGCTGTTTCACCAGACTGGCTGATAAAGATGAAAAGTGGTTTCTTGCTGAGAAGTGGCATACCATAGCCCCACTCAGATGAAATTCCAAGTTCAACTGGTGTATCTGTCAACTCTTCCAGCATCTTCTTAGAAGCAAATCCTGCATGGTAAGATGTTCCAGCTGCAAGGATGTAGATGCGGTCTGCATCTTGAACAGCCTTGATGATAGCTGGATCTACCACTACTTGACCAGCCTCATCTGTGTAGGCTTGGATGAGTTTACGCATAACAGTTGGTTGCTCATCAATTTCCTTGAGCATGTAGTAAGGGTAAGTTCCTTTACCGATATCTGATAAGTCAAGTTCCGCAATATAACTAGCACGTTCACGACTGTTGCCATCATAGTCTTGAACTTCCACGCTATCAGCCTTGACGATTACCAACTCTTGGTCATGAATTTCCATGTATTGGTTAGTCTCACGAATCATAGCCATGGCGTCTGAGCAGACCATGTTGTAGCCATCTCCAAGACCAATCAAGAGTGGTGATTTATTCTTCGCTACATAAATGACATCTGGATTTTCAGAGTCAATCAAGGCAAAGGCATAAGACCCACGGATGATGTGAAGGGCTTTTTTGAAGGCTTCAAGAACTGAGAGACCTTCTTCTTCCGCAAATTTCCCAATCAAGTGAACAGCGATTTCTGTATCTGTTTGCCCCTTGAAGTGGTGCCCTGCAAGGTATTCTTCCTTGATTTCGAGGTAGTTTTCAATCACCCCATTGTGAACCAAGACAAAACGTTCAGTCTCAGAGCGGTGTGGGTGAGCATTGTCCTCAGTTGGTTTCCCGTGAGTTGCCCAACGAGTATGTCCGATACCAGTTGTTCCCTCAACACCAGCCGTCTTGGCAGACAATTCTGCGATACGACCGACAGCCTTGACTAGATGATTTTCAGCACCACCTAGGACAAAAATCCCCGCAGAATCATAACCACGGTATTCGAGCTTTTCAAGCCCTTGAATCAAAATATCAGTTGCATTTGTGTTTCCAACAACACCAACAATTCCACACATAGTATATACTACACAGACCAGCTGTGCTTTCTCCTTAAAATTGGTATAGTCTGATTCCTCTTTTATAGAATCAGCAAAAACAGTATATACTTGTTTCTTTCACTTGTCAAGAATAAAAATTGGTATAGTTGAAATTAAACTCCTGTAAGTAAAAGCTCTGACCAATTAGGACAATCAGTCAGAGTCTTTTTTAAAATCCATTATTGTCGCTTAGTTCCTTGAACCAGTGCCCTGATTTCTTCAGACGGCGTTCTTGCGTTTCCAAGTCTAGTTCGACCAAACCATAGCGGTTTTTATAGCTGTTGAGCCATGACCAACAATCGATAAAAGTCCAAATTAAGTAGCCCTTACAATTGGCTCCGTCTTCAATGGCACGGTGCAGTTCACGAAGATGACCTTTTACAAAGTCAATACGATAATCATCTTGAATCATTCCATTCTCACGGAATTTTTCCTCTCCTTCAACACCCATACCATTTTCTGTCAACATCCATTCGATATTACCATAATTTTCCTTGATATTTTGGGCGATGTCATAAATCCCTTGCTCATAAATTTCCCAGCCACGATGAGGATTGATTTTACGTCCAGGCATCACATAAGGTTCGTAAAAATGTTCTGGCAAGAGTGGACTCTCTGGATGTTTAGCAAATCGAGGTGCCATAACACGCAAAGGTTGATAGTAGTTGACACCGAGGAAGTCCACCGTATTATCACGAATGAGTTCCAACTCCTCCTCCGTAGTATCAGGTAAGAGACCGTGTTCATGCAAGATTTCTACCAACTCCTGTGGATAAGTCCCCAAAACAGACGGATCTAAGAAAGATTGGGCCTGAAAAAGGCCCGCAATACGAGCAGCTTTGACATCAGCAGGATGCTGGCTACGTGGATAAGCCGGTGTCAAGTTGAGGACAATCCCAATTTTGGAATCAGGTAAGAGTTCATGACAGGCCTTGACCGCTAGACTGCTAGCTAATTGTGTGTGGTAGGCTACTTTAACCGCCGCTTCTGCATCCACCTTATGTGGATAATGTGCATCGTAGAAATAGCCAAATTCTACAGGAACGATAGGCTCATTAAAGGTAATCCATTGATCCACTAAATCTCCATAAGTCTCAAAACAGAAACGAGCATAGTCTTCATAGGCTGAGACAGTCGCCTTATTTTCCCAACCATCGCCATCCTCTTGAAGTGAAAAAGGCAAATCAAAGTGGTAGAGATTGACTAACAGACGAATCCCCTTAGCCTTAATAGCCTCAAAGACCTTACGATAGAAATCCACACCTTGAGGATTGACTTTTCCACAGCCTTGTGGAAAAATCCGTGACCACTGGATAGAAGTCCGAAAGGCCGTGTGACCAGTCTCTAACAAAAGCTCAATATCCTGTTCCCAATTTTCATAAAAAGTCGATGTCTTATCTGGACCAATCCCATTATAGTAACGATTTGGCTCCACTTGGTACCAGTAATCCCAGAGATTATCTCCCTTGCCGTCACCAGCTACACGCCCTTCTGTCTGCGGCCCAGAAGTGGAGGATCCCCAGACAAAATCCTTTGGAAATCTTAGCATATATTTACCTCTTTATCTAGTCATTTTTCCCATTATACAGAAAAAACAAGGTAAAAACTAGTTACATTTTTTCCTTGTTTTTCTTCTGATTATAGTTTTTATTTTTTGCTGAGGATTTCAAGCGTTTCAAGTAAATTATCTGCATGAACTTCGATAGTATCACCAGTCGCTTTAATCTTAACTTCTACGATGCCATCGGCCGCTTTTTTACCCACAGTGATGCGGATTGGAAGACCAATCAAGTCGCTATCGCTAAATTTAACACCGACACGTTCGTTACGATCGTCCGTTAAGACTTCGTAACCAGCTCCCATCAAGCTTGCTTCAAGTTTTTCTGTCAGAGCTTGTGCTTCTTCGTCCTTGACATTGACAGTAATCAAGTGCACATCAAATGGTGCCAATTCTTTAGGGAAATTGATTCCCCAAGCGTAACGGTATTCACCTTTTGGTGTTTTGTTAACAAAGAGGCGTGCGTGTTGCTCCATAACGGCTGAAAGGAGACGGCTAACACCGATACCGTAACATCCCATGATAATTGGTACAGCACGGCCATTTTCATCCAAGACATCTGCTCCCATGCTTGCTGAATAACGAGTACCGAGTTTAAAGATGTGACCAATTTCGATACCACGCGCAAAGTTAAGGACACCTTGTCCGTCTGGAGAAATTTCACCCTCACGAACTTCACGGATATCCACATATTCTGCAGTAAAGTCACGACCTGGGTTCACACCAGTCAAGTGATAGCCATCTTCGTTAGCACCCACAACTGCATTGCGAACATCTTGCACCTTACGGTCTGCGATGATTTTAACATTCTCTGGTAAACCAACTGGGCCAAGTGAACCAAATCCTGCTTGAACAAGATTCGCCACTTCTTCTTCGCTAGCAACGTCAAAGAAATCTGCTCCCAAGTGGTTCTTCAACTTAACTTCATTGAGTTGGTCATTTCCAACTAGAAGGGCCGCAACAAGCTCCCCATCTGCCATGTAGAAGAGGATTTTGATCGTTTGTTCTTCTGGAACGTTTAGGAAGGCTGCCACTTCATCGATTGATTTAACATCTGGCGTTGCAACACGAGTCACTTCCTCTTCAGCGACAACACGGTTGCTTGGTTTGTACTCGTTTGTTGCCATTTCCAAGTTGGCCGCATAGCTAGATTCACTTGAGTAGGCGATGGTATCTTCACCAGAGACCATCCATTTAAGCAATTCTGCCTTGATTTCTTCTTGCACCTCTGCAGGAATCTCATCAAATGAGGCAACTGACTTGTCCAAAACAACCCAGCGGTCAAGGTCTGTACGAGCAGGTGTAATGGCCATAAATTCTTGGCTGTCCTTACCACCCATGGCTCCACCGTCACCGATGATAGCCTTGAAGTCTAATCCACTACGAGTGAAAATACGCTCATAGGCAGCTTTGTACTCGTCATAAACACTGTCCAAACTATCATAGTTAGCGTGGAAGCTGTAAGCATCCTTCATGATGAACTCACGTGTACGGAGAAGTCCATTACGTGGACGTTTTTCATCTCGATACTTAGGTTGGATTTGGTAAAGGTTGAGTGGCAATTGCTTGTAAGACTTAACAGAATCACGAACAATAGCTGTAAAGGTTTCTTCGTGAGTTGGACCTAGGATAAAGTCTGATTTTTCACGGTTTTTTAGTTTGTAAAGGTCCTCACCATAAGTTTCGTAACGACCTGATTCGCGCCACAATTCTGCACTGAGAAGGGCAGGAGCCAACATCTCAACGGCACCAATCTTATCAAACTCTTGGCGCATGATGTTTTTGGCTTTTTCAATCACACGGTTGGCAAGTGGTAGATAAGAATAAACACCTGCAGATACTTGACGAACATAGCCAGCTCGCAACATAAGAGCATGACTGATAACTTGAGCATCGCTTGGCATTTCGCGAAGCGTTGGGATAGGCATTTTACTTTGTTTCATAATATTCCTCGATTATCTAAAAAAGAGTCGCATAATGTCATTCCAGGTCACAGCAATCATCAAGACAACCATGATGACCACTCCGGCCAAGGTGACATAGGTTTCAATTTCTTGTTTTAATGGTTTACGGCGGATAGCTTCTAGGATATTGAGAACAATCTTACCACCATCCAGAGCTGGAATCGGAATAAGATTAAAAATCCCGATATTAATGGAAATCATTGCCAAGAAGTACAAGACGTTTTCAATTCCATTTTTAGCAGCATCACTACTTTCCTTAAAGATGGCAACAGGTCCACCTAGCTTGTTCAAATCCGGTTGTAAAATCAGATTTTTCAAAGCCGATAGAATTCGGAGAGCTGAGTCAGCAGCGGTTGTGAAACCACCCACAAACATGGATAGAAAGTCCGACTTAATTCCCGGTTGAACACCTAGAAGGTAACGACCTTGATTTTCTTCAGGAGTAACAGTGACTTGCTTGTCTCTACCCTTTTCAGAAATAGTCACATCCAAGGTTGGGGCCGTCTTATCTTTGGTTTCTGCTTCCACAGCCTGAATCAAACTTTCCCAGTTGCTAATCTCATGTGAGCCGATCTTGGTAATCTGAGCTGTTTCTGGCACTCCCACCTTAGCCAAGGCCCCTTGAGGCATGACATGGAACTGATTGGTATCAACGTCTCTGACACCACCCTGCATGAAGATTAAAATCCAGAAAACAACGACACCTAAGATAAAGTTATTCATAGGGCCTGCAAAGTTGGTAATCAGTTTCCCCCAGATAGTCGCATTTTGATATTGCACATCCAAAGGAGCAATTCGAACCTCCGTTCCATCTGCTTCCACAACCGTTGCATCGTGATCCACTGCAAAAGTTTTTTCTTCTTCCAGAACCAAGCCCTTGATAAAAAGCTTGTCCTCAAAGTCAAACTGGGTCACCTGCATAGGGAGGGCTGTTTGATCCAATTTTTTACCTGAAAGATTGATGCGTTTAACCTTACCATCATCAGTAAGCGTCAAACTGACAGGAGTTCCTGTCTTGATTTCAGTTGTATCATCACCCCAACCAGCCATGCGAACATAGCCCCCAAGAGGCAAGATTCGAATAGTGTAGGCCGTCCCATCCTTGCCAATGTGAGCAAAGATTTTGGGTCCCATACCAATGGCAAATTCACGTACTAGAATTCCTGATTTCTTGGCAAAGTAGAAGTGCCCGAACTCGTGCACCACCACAATAATCCCGAAAACCAGAATAAAGGTTAAAATTCCGAGCATAGTATTTCCTCCGTCTTTTGATTAAAAGAGTCCAAACAAGTGCATAATTGGAAATACAAGCAACATACTATCGAAACGATCCAAAACACCACCATGTCCAGGGATAAATTTCCCAGAATCCTTGACACCAAAGTGACGCTTGATCGAACTTTCTAGTAAATCACCAAATTGTCCAGCAATGCTAAAGAAAATAGCAAATACCGACATCTTGTAAATTCCATACGGAAGAGCGACTGTACTGTCAACTATCATAAAGATGATGGTTACTAAAATTGCTCCTAAAATACCGCCCAAGGCACCTTCAAGGGTTTTATTAGGAGAAACTGTCGGAGCTAATTTTCGTTTACCATAGTTCATCCCAACAAGATAGGCACCACTGTCTGTCGCCCAAACGATACATAAGGCTAATAGTGCCTTATCTAACCCTGCAATTCTAGCATCTAGTAAAGCATTAAATCCAAAGCCCACGTAGAAACTCATAGCAAGCGGGAAAACCGCATCCTCAATCGTATACGACTTGCTAAAAACAGTCGTTCCTAACATAATTGAAATCAAAACACTGTAGGCAACCACATTCCCATCAACTGGCAAAAAAGTCAGGTAATTCTCCAAGGGAATGGTCAAAGCAAAGGTTGCAAAGAGGGTCAAGAGGCCCTCCATTGTCATGGTCTCTAGACCTCTCATCTTCAAAAGTTCATGCATGGCTAGCATGGCTATGATTCCAATTGCTATCTGAAGCAAGAGTCCCCCAATCATTAAAATTGGTAGGAAAATAGCCAGGGCAATCCCTGCAAACAAGGTTCTTTTCTGTAAATCCTGTGTCATATTTCCTCCTAAACTCCTCCAAATCGGCGATGACGACGATTGTAGGCAAGAATGGCTTCCTGCAAGGCCGCCTCGTCAAAATCAGGCCACAAGGTATCCGTAAAATAGAGCTCACTATAGGCTCCCTGCCATGGAAGGAAATTGCTCAAACGCAATTCTCCACTAGTACGGATAATCAAGTCTGGATCTCGTAACTCCTTAGGCAAATGCTGGGTAAAAAGATAATTACCAATCAATTCCTCTGTGATGTCACCTGGGTTGATTTTAGCATCTAACACATCCTGAGAAATCAACTTAAGAGCCTGTGTAATCTCAGCACGTCCACCATAGTTGAGGGCAAAATTAAGAATCAAACCTGTGTTGTTCTTAGTCAATTCCTCAGCCTTAGTCAGAGCTTCAAAGGTTTGCTTAGGCAGGCGGTCCGTTTCCCCAATCATTTGAATCTTAACATTATTCGCATGCAATTCCGGGACATAATTATCATAAAACTCTACTGGCAAGTTCATGATAAACTTGACTTCCTGATCGGGGCGGGTCCAATTTTCCGTAGAAAAAGCATAGACCGTAATAACCTTGACGCCTAGTTTGTTGGCTGCCTTGGTCACAGTTTGCAATGCTTCCATGCCCGCCTTGTGTCCGAAGACTCGCGGTTGCATACGTTTTTTAGCCCAGCGGCCATTGCCATCCATGATGATGCCGATATGAGCAGGAACCTGTGTCGGAACCTCTACTTCCACAGCCTTATCTTTCTTAAAAAATCCAAACATGATCTTATTCCTATTCAAAAATCTATCGTTTCATTATACCATATTTCCCTATTTTCTTCTATCACTAAGCTATTTATTCTCAGGCACAAAGCCCATTTTTCAAAAAAATAAGCCGCCTGATTGGGCGACTTTATTTTTTTATAGGGAGATTATTATGAAAAAGTTTTAGGAGTTTAAGTTAAGGTCTTCTTAACTTATGAACTTAGTATACACTTCCTAGCTTAAAGTTTCCTTAAGTATTTTTAAAAATCAAATTTTCCCATTTTTCCTGCCAATTTTTCTTGGATAATCGTGTTTGATAGAGCTTCATTCGATCTTCATTCTCTAAAAAATGAGGAGTAGGACGAACTTGAAAATTCAAAATATCTTCCAAACCATAAGATGCATAGAGTTCAAAATCGGATTCTTCATTCAAGCGTAATCCAACAGCCGTACATCGTTCTGGATACTTACTCATAGCATCACGAGAACTGCTATAGGGAGAAGTGTGAGGACTGTGCTGGTGCATATAGACCTGATTTTTCAATTCCCACTGATACTGAGGAAAATCCGCTCTCAACTTTTTCTCTAGGGAAAAGGTTTCCTCATAAGAAATATCTGGATCAAAGAAAATCACATCTACATCTGTTTCACAGTCAAAAGGGGATTTGTCTGACAAGAGATTCCAGATAAAATTTCTGACAGAACCTGCTGCCAACCAGGAATCTGTCAATTTCAGGTTTCGGATGATCGTCAGAATAGACATCATGTCAGGATTTTCTCTAACACTATCTAAGATTTCTTGTTTATTTTTCATTGTACTCATACCCCAAATGCTCATATGCCTTAGCAGTCGCCACCCGTCCAGAACGTGTTCGCATGATAAAGCCTTTTTGAATCAAGTAAGGCTCGTACATGTCTTCGACAGTCTCGCGCTCCTCGGCGATATTGACAGAAAGAGTTCCTAATCCGACAGGACCACCACCGTACATCTCAATCATGGTACGAAGGATTTTTTGATCCACATAGTCCAAACCTTCATGGTCAACATCCAGCATGGTCAAAGCCTTATCGGTAATAACATCATCGATAACCCCATTCCCCATTATCTGGGCAAAATCGCGCACGCGTTTGAGGAGACGATTGGCAATACGAGGGGTCCCACGACTACGTAGTGCCAACTCAGATGCTGCCTCATGAGTGATTTCCATCTCAAAAATATCTGCCGTCCGCTCGACAATTTCTGTCAAATCAGCATGAGCATAATACTCCATATGACCTGTAATCCCAAAACGTGCCCGTAGTGGATTTGAGAGCATACCAGCCCGAGTCGTCGCACCAATCAAAGTGAAAGGTGGCAACTCCAAATGAACACTGCGACTACCTTCACCAGCACCAATCATGATATCAATGTAAAAGTCCTCCATGGCACTATAAAGCACCTCTTCCACCGACATGGGCAAGCGATGAATCTCGTCAATAAAGAGGACATCCCCAGGCTCTAAGTCATTCAAAATCGCTACCAGATCTCCTGCTTTTTCAATGACTGGACCCGAAGTCTGCTTGAGATTGACACCTAGTTCGTTGGCAATAACAAAAGCCATGGTCGTTTTCCCCAAACCTGGAGGCCCAAATAAGAGGACATGATCCAGCGCTTCATCCCGCATTTTGGCAGCTTCGATAAAGATTTGGAGCTGATCCTTGACCTTATCCTGCCCAATATATTCACGTAAGTACTGAGGACGGAGCGTGCGTTCTACTAACTCCTCATCCCCCATTATCTCATTATCTAAAATTCTACTCATGGCTCTATTATATCAAAAATCCAAGCCACAAACAAAAAAGCCACCTAATTAGGCGACTTCCGACTTTAGCACGTATGTGGTATAATATTGTTCGGCACTGCTACACCGCCTACGAAAGGAGGTGAGATAGCCCATGATGGATACAATACTTAAAACTATCATCGGACCAATTGTGGTCGGTGTCGTTCTTCGCTTAGTCGATAAATGGCTAAACAAGGACAAATAGTGTCAAAAAGACCCCAAGCTTATTTGGTCGTGAGCTTGGGGTCTTTTCTAGCCTATGATATAGACACAATACTTAATTCCCTTTTATTATCCCATAGTTCACAAAATTTGTCAAAGGTTTATATCTTCATCAATTCAGCTTCTCCAACTTTAGAATCTGTCCAATAAAGTTTATAAGATTAAGTAAAAGTTATCGGAAAATGATGTTTAAAATAGTCCCCAAAAGCCTGAAATAGAGCCAAAAAACTCCACCTGATTGGATGACTCCCGAGTTTAACACTTATGTGGTATAATATTCTACGGCACTGCTACACCGCCTACGAAAGGAGGTAAGATAGCCCATGATGGAACTAATCCTTAAAACTATCATCGGACCAATTGTGGTCGGTGTTGTTCTTCGCTTAGTCGATAAATGGCTAAACAAAGATAGATAGTGTCAAAAAAGACCCCAAGCTTAATGTGGAAGTTAGCTTGGGGTCTTTTCTAGGCCATGATATAGAACTAATCCTTAATTCCTCTCCATTATCCCACAGTTCACAAAATTTGTCAAAGGTTTATATTCTCTTGAACCTCTGTACTACAAGACGTTCAAGATTGCGAAAATTATCGGAAAATGATTTTTTAGAATAGTCCCCAAAAAGCCTGAAATAGAGCCAAAAAACTCCACCTGATTGGGTGGAGTTAAGGGAGATTATTATGAAAAAGAAAAGTTTAGGATTTTATTAAATAAAGTTAGGAGGTCTTTATTTAATAAAGATATAATACAAGACGAAGCTTAAAACTAGCTTAACTTTTCTCAAATTTTACTATTATGCAAAAAATTTCTATCACTAGCACTTCACCTCACAAAAAAGCCACCTGATTGGGTGACTTCATTAGGAGATTATGATGAAAAAAAGTTTTAGGATTTCATTAAATAAAGTTAGGAGGTCTTTATTTAATGACTATATGATACTAGACCAGCCTTAAACTTTGCTTAAGAAAAAACAAGTTTTGTTATTTTTCTCGATTCGTCCAAGTCATCCCTATACAATTATAGGTGGATAAGATTTCAAAGCCCATAGAACGATAGAAGCCCAAGGTTCTTTCTGTCTGGTCTGTTACCAGCTGGACTTGATAGACATCTTTGTAATCCTCTAAAGCCTCTTTCATTAGGGCACTACCAATCCCTTGACGCTGATAGATTGGTAAAACGATTAAATCCTGAACCAATACTACTGAGAATCCATCTCCAAGCAAACGAATCAAGCCCACCACAGCATCGCCATCAAGCGCCACATAAATCACTAATGAATGAGATAAGGCCTGCTCCAGCATCTCTAGTTGATGGGTATAATTTGTCCAACCGACAGCCTGATAGAGATGCAAAACATCCTCTAGCTTGACAATTTCTTGCTTTTTAATAGTAATCATCTCAACACCTCTTAAAGCTCTCTCGAGCTCTTGTACTGCTGTCCATTTTTATCAAAGTTTTCAGGAGTCAGCCATGCTTCCAATCGAGCTTTGACTTGAAGCCAGTCCTTATCAATCATAGACAACCAATCCGTATCCCTCGTACGCCCCTTATAAATGACTGCCTGACGGAAGGTTCCTTCATAGACAAAGCCCAAACGTTCCGCAGCTCGTCTTGATGGCAGATTAAAAGCATCGCATTTCCACTCATAGCGACGATAGTTAAGCTCCTCAAAGACATAGCAAGCCAATAGATACTGGGCTTCTGTTCCTATCCGTGTCCCCCTGAGCTCTGGAGAAAAAGTGACTGCTCCCACTTCTACCACTCGGTTATTCTGATCAATGCGCATGAGAGAAAATGTTCCCAAAGCCTCACCAGTTTCCTTGTCTATAATTGCATAGTAAAAGCGATCCTTACGAGCCAACATCTGATTTAAAAGGCCAACCAGTTCCTCCATATCCGCCACTGGTTCCTGAAAGAGGTAAGTCCACATCTCCCGCGGAGTATCTGGACCATAAACAGCTAATAAATCCTCAGCATGCTTTTTCGCCGAAAGAGCCTCTATCCGAGCATAACTCCCTTCTAAAAAGTCAATAGAAGGCAATTCACCTGGTGTATAACCTTCCATTAACTCACCAATCATCTGACCATATTCGTTTACTGGCATAACTTTCTCCTTTTGGCAGTTTTAAACTTTTTACTCAAACCTATTTAAATTGTCCTATCTACTAATTTCAAGTTTTTTATCAATTTCATTTAACAATTTTTCTACATCTTCTTTATTTAAAACCTTTTCTCGTGCTACATAGTTTCTACAAAGATTCAGAGTCGCAATTTGATCTGCCTTATCAAAAGATTCAAACATAATCCTCACTGCATCACGAGGACCTTCTCCCATTTTTTTGTCTACTACCCTCAAAAAGGTAAGCAGTTTTCTACCTGTTTCTTGACGACACGATTCGTACAAATCAATATATTCACCGTATTTTTTCAATTCATAATCGTTAAGTTTCTCACTAGATTTTACCTGCGAATAAAAATTGACAAGTGCCTTATTCTGAATAACATAATTTATTTTTCTGATATATTTTAATCCCTCTATTAAGAGCCAAATAAAATAGATTATCAGAATACCACACAGTGATAGCCACATGAAACCAACACTAAATTGAACACTAGGATAAGTTTCATTAAAAGGAACTATAAAATTTTTGGCTCCAAAATAATGAATAATGGATAACAAATTCATCACCATTAGCAGAGCTGCAAAAGATTTTGTAAATAAAAATTGATACACTTCGGACTGTTTCCTTATAATTTCATTTGGAGATATTCCAAAAATATTGCTTGATTTATCATTTGAAAAACTAAAGAAAGTGATAAAAACTGCAAAGAGAGTATCTAAAGTGAGTGTCAAATTTAAACTTTCCTGGTCCCAAAGAAAATTTTTAAAATAATATGCACCCACTATTGACATTACTAACACTATAACTGACACTACAATAATAGAAATCTTAAATAATAAAATTTTAAATTTCCTGCTATCGTTCATTAATCTATTCATTCTGACCTCTTCTAAAAGTAACTCTAAAGTTCATACTCTAGAGTTACTTCTTTTTATTTCACAACAATGTTAACCAATTTATTCGGTACCGCAATCACTTTCATGATGTCCTTACCGTCAATTTCTGCTTTGACTTTTTCATCAGCGAGAGCAATTTCTTGCAATTCTTCACGTGATAGGTCTTTAGCAACCATGAGTTTAGCACGGACTTTTCCTTTGATTTGGACAACAATTTCGACTTCGTCTTCAACTAGTTTGCTTTCGTCCCATGTTGGCCAAGCTACGTAAGAGATAGATTCACCTGTTGCTGCAACAGTTTGCCAGAGTTCTTCTGCCAAGTGAGGTGCAAATGGTGCAATCAACTGAACGAAGCCTTTGGCGTAGTCTACATAAAGTTTTTCTTCCTTGTTAGCCGCGTTGACAAAGACCATAAGTTGGGCAATAGCTGTGTTGAATTTCAATGATTCGATTTGTTCTGTGACAGCTTTAACGGTTTCGTTATAAACCTTGTCAAGAGCGCCATTGTTTTCCGCAGCGATTTCTTTACTTGTAATCAAGCGGTAAACACGGTCAAGGAACTTACGGCTTCCTTCCAGACCTTCTTCAGACCAAGCAATCGAAGCATCAAGTGGTCCCATAAACATTTCATAGACACGAAGGGTATCGGCACCGTATTGCTCCACCACGTCGTCTGGGTTAACAACGTTCTTGAGCGATTTAGACATCTTGGCTGGCGCTTGCTCTAACTCCTCTCCTGTTTCCACATGGAAGAAAGAACCGTCACGTTTTTCAACCTTATCGGTTGCCACAAGAGCCCCACGATGGTCACGATAGCTTGTTCCCAAAATCATTCCTTGGTTAAAGAGTTTTTGGAATGGTTCCTTAGTTGGAACAACACCAAGGTCATAGAGGAATTTGTGCCAGAAACGAGCGTAGAGCAAGTGAAGAACAGCATGCTCTGCCCCACCCACGTAGATATCTACTGGCAACCATTGTTTGAGCAGATTCTCGTCAGCCAATTTCTCAGTATTGTGTGGGTCAATATAGCGGAGGTAGTACCAGCTTGAACCTGCCCATTGTGGCATAGTGTTGGTTTCACGACGACCTTTGACACCATCTTCCCGAGTCACTTCAAGCCAATCTGTCAAGTTAGCTAGTGGACTTTCCCCTGTACCTGAAGGGCGGATGTCCTTGGTTACAGGCAAGACAAGTGGTAATTCACTTTCAGGAACAGCTGTTGAAGTTCCGTCTTCCCAATGAATGATAGGAATTGGTTCACCCCAGTAACGTTGACGGCTAAAGAGCCAGTCGCGGAGACGGTAGGTAACCTTCTCTTGTCCACAGCCTTTTTCTTCCAACCAAGCCACAATCTTGGCAATAGCATCTTCTTTGTTCAATCCATCTAGGAAGTCTGAATTAACGTGAAGGCCATCTTCTGTGTAGGCAGCTTCTTCAACGTTTCCACCTTCAAGCACTTCTACGATTGGAAGGTCAAATTGTTTGGCAAATTCCCAGTCACGTTGGTCATGGGCAGGAACAGCCATAACGGCACCTGTTCCGTAACTAGCAAGAACATAATCCGCAATCCAGATTGGAATTTCCTTACCATTGACAGGGTTGACGGCATAAGCACCAGTCCAAACCCCTGTTTTTTCTTTAGCAAGGTCAGTACGAGCCAAGTCAGATTTCAGACTGGCTTGGTGTTTATAGTCCGCCACAGCTTCAGCTTGTTCCACACTTACGATGGCATCTACTAGTTCATGCTCAGGCGCCAAAACAGTGAAGGTCGCCCCAAAAAGGGTATCTGGACGTGTCGTAAAGACTGTGAACTCCTTGTCTGTTCCCTTAACTTTAAAAGTTACATTAGCACCAGTAGATTTACCAATCCAGTTACGTTGCATGTCCTTGATAGACTCTGGCCAGTCAAGGTCATCCAAGTCATTGAGCAAGCGCTCTGCATAGGCAGTGATTTTAAGCATCCATTGGCGCATTGGTTTGCGGACAACTGGATAGCCTCCACGCTCAGAAGTTCCGTCAGGAAGAACTTCTTCGTTAGCAATGGCTGTTCCCAATTCCTCAACCCAGTTTACTGGCACTTCAGCTTCATAGGCCAAGCCTTTTTCGTAAAGCTTAGTGAAAATCCATTGCGTCCACTTGTAGTAGTTTGGATCTGTCGTGTTAACTTCACGATCCCAGTCGTAAGAAAATCCAAGCGCATTGATTTGGCGTTTGAAGTTGGCAATATTTTCCGCTGTAAATTCTGCTGGGTCATTACCAGTATCCATAGCATATTGCTCTGCAGGCAAACCAAAAGCATCCCAACCCATTGGGTGAAGTACGTTGTATCCTTGCGCACGTTTGTAACGGCTGAGGATATCGGTTGCAGTATAACCTTCTGGGTGTCCTACGTGCAGACCCGCTCCAGACGGATAAGGGAACATATCAAGAGCATAAAACTTCGGTTTTGAAGCATCTGTTCCTGTCTTAAATGTATGATGTTCTGCCCAGTAGCCCTGCCACTTAGGCTCAATTTCTTTATGATTGTAAAAACTCATGGTCTCTCTCCAATTTTGTGATGTTACTATTATACCATTTTTGAGGGAATTTGGTCTCGTTCTATTCTATACTTTTCTATTTTACCTTGCTCTAGAATTTTTAAACTGCTATACTTATAACAGAAAACCCTTCCAAGGAGGTAGCGGATGTCTCATTCCTTTAAAAAATCTCTCCAAAAAGAAATTCTCCATAGAAGCTCTATCGCAGCTTTTATGACCTCTCTTTTACTACTCATTTTACTTTTTGGTTTTTCCTATTTTTTACAAAAGCAGCAACTCTCCAAAGATACGAGACAGATTGTCAAACAGGTTCAAGAGATGAAAGAAGCCAATAATGAGCTCCTGACTACTATGAACCATAAAATGATTCCAGGATTTTTGGATGGCAAACACACAGAGCGAGAAGTCTTTAGCTTATTTTACGAGACAAAAGCTAGACTGAAGCTTAGTTCTGACCTCATTATCCTAAGTGATACAGGTGAATTACTATTTAGTACCAATCGCAATCATCAAGAAAGTATTTTATCTCCCTACTATCTAAAATTGCTCATTCAAAATCCTTCTCAAGAAAAAGTGACAGAAAAAATTGCACTCTCTTCAGACAAGCAACACTACACACTCTTTATCAAACCACTACTTCAAAACCAACGAGTTAAGGCCTATACTATTGCTTTCGTAAATGAGAATGATTTCATCTCAAGTTTCCCAATGATCAATTCCAAATACATCATTACCGATAGCTTTGGAAATATGTTTTCTAACAATACAAATCAGTTCACTCGTTCCACTCTTGAAAAATTTGATGAAAAACTCCTACACTCTCGCACCCACTGGTATGCGAACGAACCGCTTATTGTTCAAAAAGAAAAAGTCAGTGCTATTTTTTCAATCTATACTTTTCAATCCTTCTTTCCCATTCCTAGCTTACTTGGTCTAGCCTCCATTCTCACCTTATGTATATTCTTCCTCTACTTTTGGCAAGCAAGGCGAATTGCTCATAAAATTGCGACACACAATGCTGTTCCTATTGAAAGTTTGGTTTACCAACTTCAAGAAATTCCCAAACAAGCAGAAAAAAGGCTTTCTCTACAAACAGGTGATGAGTTTGAATTTATGGCAGAAAAAATTAATAATATGTTGTATGAATTAGATCAACTTCATCAAAAAATGCTAACCATCGAAAAAGAAAAGTGGATTTTTGAAAGAAAAATGCTGGAAGCTCAGTTCAATCCTCATTTTCTCTACAATACACTTGAGACAATTAAAATTACTTCTTTAATGGATGCCGCTCTCACACAAGACCTGATTCAAAACCTCACGCGCATTCTTCGCTACAGTATCACCGATTTAGAAAAAGAAACAACCATTTGTCAGGATTTAAAGATTATAGAGGATTACCTGATTATTCATAAGATTCGTTTTGAGCACTTTTCTTATGATATTGTCTGTCCAGAAACTGTCGATAATCAGCCTATTCCTAAACTTTTCTTGCTTCCTCTAGTAGAAAATGCTATAAAATATGGAATGCAATACCGTATTGATCTTCATATTGATATCCAAATTACCTTGGAATCAGATTCTCTAACTTTTTTAGTCAAGGATAATGCTGGAGGACTCACAAAACAAGAGCGACTCGCTATTTTAGACTCTTTAGAAAGCCCTCATACCCAGCATGGCATCGTTAACAGCTATAAACGATTGAGCAATTTCTTTTCTGATGTCCAGCTAGATTTAGGAGTCAATCGTCAAGGAGAAACTTGGGTCAAATTTATAACGAAAGGACTAACTCATGTTTAAGCTCATTATCGTAGAAGACGAACACCTCATTCGAAAATGGCTAGAGATTGCCGTAGACTACTCTGCCTTAGGTATCCAAGTCGTAGGAACTGCCAGTCACGGTCAAGAGGGAATGAAACTCATCCAAGAAAAAGAACCCCATATTGTCTTAACAGACATCACAATGCCAATTATGGATGCTTTTATGATGTTTGAAGCCACTCGTACTCTCTCCTATGAAAAAGTTATCTTATCAGGTTATAACGATTTTCAAAATGCCAAAAAAGCCATGCAATATGGAGCAGTTGATTTCTTATCCAAACCAATTGATACCAAGGAGTTGACAGAATGTCTTCAAAAAATTGTTTTGCGATTACGAGTTAGCACTCGTCAAGAAACTCCTTTTTTAGAAGAATATCAAACTTTACTCACCTCTATCCAACAAATTGATACACAAAACCAAATCATTCAGCAAATTCTTGAATTTGTTCATCAACACTACTGTATGCACTTTACCATTTCTAGCATTGCAGAGAATCTAGGGTATAGCGAAAGTTATCTATATAAGGTTATCAAAGAAGACTTCCCAATGACACTAAATGAATATATCTTACGCTACCGGCTCAAGCAAGCTATAAATAAAATAGCTGAGTCCCCCAACTCCCCCTTAAGCGATATCTCTGAACAAGTTGGATTTTCAGACTATAAATATTTTGCAAAAGTTTTTAAAAAGTATCTCCATATTTCTCCAAAAGAATTAAAACTCATGGATAAAAACCATTGATGTAAAAGAATTGCTCAACTCTAGCAATCTTTTTATTTTGTACTTTTACCCAATGAAAATCAAAGTGCTAACTACTCAAATCATAGCTTTGAGATCACAGATAAAGTGACGTGTTTTGAAGAGGATTACCATCAAAATCTCAGCTACAATTCACCAATTCTTACTCTAGGAACTCATTTCCTATTTTTCGTTTTAGATTTCTTTAAGGTTTTTATTATATCCTGTAGAACTCTACAATTTAAAGACATTAACAATCTAGGTAGAGAAAATGTTCGTAAAAAAGGAGATACTTATGAAAAAAATACTATTCTTTCTCTCTTGTGGCTGGATATTCCTTTCTTTATCAGGATGTTCTTCTCCTATAGAAGCGGAAACTAGCTCTGAAAAAGATTCAGATAGCACTTTGGTTGTCTACTCGCCTAACCCTGAAGACCTTATCGAAGAAACAATCCCAGCCTTCGAAGAAAAATATGGTATTAAGGTTGACTTAGTACAAGCCAGCACTGGTGAATTGTTCAAAAAAGCTGAGGCCGAAAAAGAATCCCCAGTAGCCGATGTCATTTTCGGAGGCTCCTACGCTCTCTTCTCTTCTAACGAAAAACTTTTTGAACCTTATATTTCCCAAGAAAATGACCAGATAATCCCTGAATATCAAAATAAAACAGGATTCTACACACCTTACACACTGGATGTCAGTGTTATCATTGCCAATTCAGCCCTTACAAAAGATATTAAAATTGAAGGCTACAATGATCTACTCAATCCTAAATTAAAAGGAAAAATTGCTACTGCTGATCCAAGTAACGCATCTAGCGCCTTTGCTCAATTAACAAACATGCTTGTCGATCAAGGTGGATACGAAAATGAACAAGCTTGGACTTATGTGAAAAATCTATTTACCCTGGTAGATGGGAAGATTGCATCTAGTTCTTCAAATGTTTACAAAGCTGTCGCCGATGGAGAAATGGCTGTAGGGCTCACCTATGAAGATCCTGCCTTAAAACTTTTAAACGACGGAGTTGATGTAAAAGTCATTTATCCAAAAGAAGGAACCGTCTTTTTACCTGGTAATGCGGCTATCGTCAAAAACGCCAAACATATGGAAAACGCTAAGAAATTTATCGATTTCCTCCTTTCTCAAGAAATCCAAGATAAGCTAGGAACTGAAACAACAATCAGACCCATTCGTAAAAATGCTAGAACCAATAAAAATATGAAGGCTATGACAGAAATCAATATTGCCACTGAAGATTCCGATTATGTCATTAAAAACAAATCCGCTATTCTTAAAAAGTACAATGACATTTTTACAGATATCCAATCTAAAAAATAAAATTTGACTTACCAGTGATTAACTGTCAAACCCTGCTATAAAATCAAAAAGATTACTTCCGTTTTGTAGAGAATTTTACTCTAATAGAATAGAATTATCGGTTTTAAAAACGCTTACATTGTTTTAAAATAAACTTAAATAACATAACGGAGGTATCCATCATGAAAAAGAAATGGATGTATTATGCTGCTTGCGGACTAGCTCTTTTTGGTCTTGCTGCTTGTTCTTCTAATGAATCTGCCGATGACAGTTCATCTGATAAAGGAGACGGCGGTTCGCTAGTCGTTTATTCACCAAACTCAGAGGGCTTAATCGGAGCAACTATTCCTGCCTTTGAAGAAAAATATGGTATCAAAGTAGAACTGATTCAAGCTGGTACTGGAGAACTTTTCAAAAAACTAGAGTCAGAAAAAGAAGCTCCTGTAGCTGATGTCATCTTTGGTGGTTCTTATACACAATATGCTACCCACGGAGAACTCTTTGAAAACTATACTTCAAAAGAAAATGATAATGTTATCAAAGAATATCAAAACACAACTGGTTACTCTACTCCTTATACACTAGATGGTAGTGTTTTAATCGTCAATCCTGATTTAACGAAAGGCATGAACATCGAAGGATATAGCGACCTTCTCAAACCTGAACTAAAAGGAAAAATCGCAACTGCTGACCCAGCAAACTCTTCTAGCGCCTTTGCTCAATTAACAAATATGCTACAAGCTCAAGGTGGTTACAAAGACGATAAAGCTTGGTCTTATGTAAAAGATCTTTTCACACTTATTGATGGTAAAATCGGTTCAAGCTCATCTGGTGTCTATAAAGCAGTCGCTGACGGAGAAATGGCTGTTGGTCTCTCTTATGAAGATCCAGCAGTTAAACTCTTAAATGACGGAGCTAATATCAAGGTAGTCTATCCAAAAGAAGGAACCGTCTTCCTACCTGCTAGTGCTGCTATCGTTAAAAAAGCGAAAAACATGGAAAATGCCAAGAAATTTATCGATTTCATTATCTCTCAAGAAGTACAAGATACACTTGGTACAACCACTACTAACCGTCCTGTTCGTAAAAATGCTAAAACAAGCGAAAACATGAAACCAATTGACAAAATCAAAACACTCACTGAAGATTATGATTATGTCATCAAGAATAAATCAGATATTGTTAAGAAATACAACGAAGTCTTTACAGATATCCAATCTAAACAGTAAAAGAGGTTCACTATGAGTGAGATCAAAATTATTAACGCCAAAAAAATCTATCACGATGTCCCTGTTATTGAGAATTTGAACATTACAATTCCAAAAGGAAGTCTCTTTACCCTTCTTGGACCTTCAGGGTGTGGGAAAACGACCCTTCTTCGTATGATTGCAGGTTTCAACAGTATCGAAGGTGGAGAATTTTACTTCGATGATATAAAAATCAATAATATGGAACCCAGCAAACGCAATATTGGCATGGTTTTCCAAAACTACGCTATTTTCCCACATTTGACTGTCCGAGATAATGTCGCTTTTGGTCTCAAGCAAAAGAAGGTTCCAAAAGAAGAATTGATCCAACAGACCAACAAGTATCTTGAACTCATGCAAATTGCTCAATATGCGGATCGGAAGCCCGATAAACTCAGTGGTGGACAACAACAACGTGTCGCCTTGGCACGCGCCTTAGCTGTTAATCCAAGTGTTCTCCTCATGGACGAGCCACTTAGTAACCTAGATGCCAAACTTCGCTTGGATATGCGTCAAGCCATTCGAGAAATTCAACACGAAGTGGGAATTACAACTGTTTATGTGACCCACGACCAAGAAGAAGCTATGGCTATTTCAGACCAAATTGCTGTTATGAAAGACGGAGTCATCCAACAAATCGGCCGACCAAAAGAACTCTATCATAAACCAGCTAATGAATTTGTAGCAACCTTTATCGGACGCACAAATATTATCCCTGCCACTCTTGAAAAACGGAGCGACGGCGCTTATATCGTCTTTTCAGATGGCTATGCCCTTCGAATGCCAGCTCTTGATCAGGCTGAAGCACAAGCTATTCATGTAAGTATTCGTCCTGAAGAGTTTATCAAAGATGAATCTGGAGATATTGAAGGAACTATTAGCGATAGCGTCTATCTTGGACTGAATACTGAATACTTCATCGAGACAGGTTTTGCCTCAAAAATTCAAGTTAGCGAAGAATCAACTTTTGAAGAAGATCTACAAAAAGGCGATCGTATTCGTCTACGAATCAATACGCAAAAATTAAACGTCTTTTCTGCAGATGGTTCACAAAACCTGATAAAAGGAGTCAACCATGGAACGTAAAAAACTAAATATTTGGACAGCCTCCTCTTTCTTCATCTTTCTTACCTATCTTGTCTTTCTCGTTTATCCTATCGTTACCGTGCTCAAGCAAGCACTCATACATGAAGGACAATTCTCACTAGCTAATTTTGTCACTTTCTTTAGTAAAGCATACTACTCTGAGACACTTGTCAACAGTTTCAAGGTTTCCATTACCGCTACTGTCACTTCCTTAGTTGTAGGAACCCTATTAGCTTATCTCTTCTCTATGTATGACTTCAAGGGAAAGAAATTTCTACAAATATTGATTATCATTGCTTCTATGTCAGCTCCGTTCGTGGGAGCCTACTCCTGGATTCTCTTGCTGGGACGAAACGGAGTCATTACTAAATTCCTGACAAATGCCCTTCATCTTCCAGCTATCGATATTTATGGATTCAAAGGAATTGTACTTGTCTTTACACTGCAACTATTCCCACTGGTATTTCTATACGTTGCTGGGACAATGAAGAGTATTGACAATTCTCTACTTGAAGCAGCTGAAAGTATGGGGTCCTTCGGATTTAAGCGTATCGTAACGGTTGTTTTGCCTCTCCTAGTTCCAACCTTACTAGCTGCTGCCCTACTTGTATTTATGAGAGCATTCTCAGACTTTGGAACGCCTATGTTGATTGGTGAAGGATATCGGACTTTCCCCGTCTTGATTTATACCCAATTCATTAGCGAGGTTGGAGGAAATTCTGCTTTTGCATCTGCTTTAGCAATTATGGCGATTATCATTGCCTTGGCAATCTTCCTTATCCAAAAATACATTTCAAACCGCTACAGTTTCAGCATGAATTCGCTCCATCCAATTGAGCCTAAAAAAACTACAAAAGGAAAAATGGTTGCCATTTATGCAACAGTCTACGGAATTATCTTGTTCTCTGTTCTACCTCAAGTCTACTTGATTTATACTTCTTTCCTAAAAACATCAGGTATGGTATTTGTCAAAGGCTATTCTCTAAACAGTTACAAGGTAGCTTTCAATCGTATGGGATCTGCTATTTTCAATACCATTCGTATCCCTTTGATTGCCTTAGTTCTAGTTGTCCTATTCGCAACATTTATCTCCTACCTAGCCGTTAGAAAACGGAATTTGTTTACAAACTTAATTGACAGCCTCAGTATGGTCCCTTATATTGTACCAGGAACCGTTCTAGGGATTGCCTTCATTTCTTCCTTCAATACCGGTCTATTTGGAAGTGGATTTCTTATGATTACAGGGACAGCTTTCATCTTGATCATGTCCCTATCTGTCAGAAGATTGCCTTATACTATTCGCTCATCTGTTGCTAGCTTGCAACAAATAGCACCAAGTATTGAAGAAGCAGCGGAAAGCTTAGGAAGTAGCCGTCTCAATACCTTTGCCAAGATTACAACTCCGATGATGCTATCTGGTATTATTTCTGGAGCCATCCTATCTTGGGTCACAATGATTTCAGAACTCTCTACTTCTATCCTCCTCTACAATGTCAAAACAAGAACAATGACTGTAGCTATTTATACAGAGGTTCTCAGAGGGAATTACGGTGTAGCCGCAGCCTTGTCAACTATCCTGACTGTTCTAACAGTAGGTTCCTTGCTCTTGTTTATGAAAATCTCTAAAAGCAACAGCATTACACTTTAGTTTCCCCCATCAAAAACAGCCGAAAAGATTACCCTCGGCTGTTTTTTCTTATCTTGATATTCTTATCAAATCCCTAGTTCATAGCAAGCAAGTCTAGACTGATTAAATAGAGGCTTCTTCCATCTTCTCCCGTCCTAACTCCCGGTAACTACGGTCACCGACAACTTCAACGCTAAACTGCCCGTCCTCATATTCAAGGATCGTCACGCTACCATTATCGAGACCATGCGGATGCATGCCATTAATCAGATAAACAATGGTTCCAATGGTCATTCCATGGCTCACGACAAGAGCATTGCCCCCACCTTGCTCTTCCATTTCTTTGGCAATCGCTTCAAAACCTTCCTTGATTCGACCACTGAGTTTTTCCCAGCCCTCAGCCCAACCAGCTGTATCAACCTCTACCAAACCCTCAGCCAGTTCAGCATAAGACAATTGGTGAACATGGTCCACATTAAAGATACGAGGAATAATGCCCATGAAAAGATCACCATCGTAGGCTCCGTCAAAGCTACCAAAACACCATTCTCTGATACGCTTGTCCATGCGATAAGGGATTTTCCCCTGCAAGCCAAGCTCGTCAAGGATAATTCCCATGGTCTGAATGGTGCGCCCTGAATCACTCGAATAAGCGCGCTCAAACTGCAGACCAGATTCTCGCAAACCGATTCCTAATTCTTGAATCCCTCGCTCACCTTCAGCTGTTAAGGGAGTGTCGCTCCAACCTTGCGCGCGACCAATCGTGTTAAACATAGTCTTGCCATGACGTACCAAATACAATCGTACTTTTACCATTTTCCGTCCTCCGTTTGCTTCTATTATATCATGGATGATAAAACAAAAGCCACCCATACAGGCGACTTTTGCAGGAGATTATTATGAAAAAGTTTAGGAGTTCTATTAAATAAAGATATTAGATGAAAATCAAATTCAAACTAAATCAGAGTTATCTGTTTCAAATAATATTAGGAGGTCTTTATTTAATGATTATAGTATACACATACAACCTTAAATAGAACTTAAAAAATTATACCCATTCACCTTTTTCGTTTACTTTATAGCCATTAATGGTCATATTTTTTGCCAATTTTCCATCAGCTAACAAGTAATACCACTTATCTCCATCCTTAATCCATTGGTTACGAGCGTACTTACCATCTTGGTTCAGATAATACCAACTATCATACTGAGAATCAAATACCCACTCACTCTTAGCCATATAACCGCCACGTTTTAGGTAGTATTCGCCCTGCCAAGCTTTCTCCACATAACTACCAGTTGAATCTACATAAAACCAGCTCTTATAATCTTCATCATAAATCCATTCACTTGCAGCCATTGAAGCATCTGCTTTTAGATAATAACGGCCTACCCAGCGGTTTCTTACAAGGTTACCCGAAAGGTCATTATAATACCATTTGCCAGACTCTTTAAACCACTTACTTGCTTGATGATTTTTCTTAGTTTCTCCATTAGAGGTAACAGTAGCTTGAGATGAAGTTGAAACTGAGGATGAAGTCCCAGTAGAAACTGCTTGAATAGCCTCTTCTTTTGTCACCTTAGGCTTAGCTTTTCCTTGGTAAACATCTTCGATACGCTTAGTAAAGACAGATAACTCTTCAGGGGATAGCATATGTCTTATTTCAGGTTCTTCCTTATATATTAGACCTGCTTCTTTTTTAATTTTGTATTCCGCTTCTTTAACTATCTGAGCTATTTCTTTGAATAATTTAAGCTTGTCTGCACCTGAAAGACCAGCATCACTTCTGATATCTTCTCTTTGAATAAAAGCTACATCATTCAACTTTTCAATGTTTTTTTGCGTAGGAATTAAACTAGGACTCGATTTATCAACATTTTTATAAAAAGTTGATAAATTTTGAACATAATCTTTTAATGTTAAATTAGTATTATTTTCTGGATCGTAATCACCAAAATAATTACGGTCCCGAGGTATCGACCAGCCTGTTAATGGTCCGTAAAACATTTTTAAATCGCTAATTATTTTTTCCTTTTCTTCAGATGAGTATAAGTTACTATCTTTTTCTACTTGCTGAAGTAGTAAGTCATATTTTTTTATTCTAGCTATATCAAAAACATATCCTAAAAAGTTAGGCACATCACTTTTTATTCTATTGACAATTTCTTCGAATTCAAACGAATAATAGTAACCATTTTTTGAAAATCTATTTATATTTTCCTCTGTAACCTCAGCTAATCTTTTAACTACGACAGTCTTGAGTTTTAAGACATCATCATCTTTAAATTGTACAGTATTCCAATCAATGCCATCAATTTCTTCCAATAATTTTTTCTTCACTTGTTCAGAATAATTTCTAGCTACATTCTCTAAATCTGCTTGTGTTTTATATAGACTTTCATTTCTTGAATTCGTATCATTTTCCTGCGCAAAAACTACTTGACTGGCAAAAGTTGGGACTAGTAAAGTCGACAGTCCTAAAGCTACTAAAGCATGTTTCATTTCTTTTTTCATCATTTTCTCCTATTTTCTTAATTTTTAAAACTATGAATTGGTGCTGGGATTTGTCCTCCACGAGAGATGAAATCGACAGACGAAGCCCCATTTACTTTCATAACAGGCGCAGTTCCTAATAGGCCACCAAACTCAATCATGTCGCCTTCTTTTCCTTTAGGAATGATACGAACAGCTGTTGTTTTCATGTTAATGACACCAATTGCAGCTTCATCTGCAATCATAGCCGCAATGGTTTCAGCAGGCGTATCTTCTGGTATGGCAATCATATCCAATCCAACAGAACAGATAGCCGTCATGGCTTCTAATTTTTCCAAATTAAGAGAGCCATTTTGCACTGCAGCAATCATCCCCTCATCCTCAGAAACAGGGATAAAGGCACCAGACAAACCACCAACTTGGTTGCAGGCCATCACTCCGCCCTTCTTAACTTGGTCATTCAAGAGAGCCAAGGCAGCCGTCGTTCCATGTGTACCAACTGTTTCTAGCCCCATTTCTTCAAGGACACGTGCAACAGAATCTCCAACCGCAGGAGTTGGCGCCAAACTCAAGTCCACAATACCAAACTCCACACCCAGTCTCTCACTGGCCATTTGACCAACCAATTGACCGATACGAGTGATTTTAAAGGCAGTTTTCTTAACTGTTTCTGCTACTACGTCAAAGCTCTCTCCACGAACTTTTTCCAAGGCACGTTTCACCACACCAGGACCAGAAACTCCGACATTGATGATAACATCTGCCTCCCCAACACCATGGAAGGCACCCGCCATAAATGGATTGTCCTCAACAGCATTAGCGAATACAACCAACTTAGCTGCCCCCATATCAGATAGAGTTGCCGTTTCCTTGATAACTCGTCCCATATCTGCGACAGCCGTCATATTGATACCAGACTTGGTTGAGCCGATATTGACTGACGAGCAGACCTTGTCCGTTTCGGCCAAAGCACGAGGAATAGAATTGATGAGAATCTCATCTCCCTTTTGGTACCCCTTTTGTACCAAGGCAGAGAAACCACCAATAAAGTCCACTCCAATCTCTTTCGCAGCCTTATCAAGCGCTTTTGCCAAAACTACATAGTCTGCGGCATCTGTCGCTGCTCCAATCAAAGAAATAGGTGTCACCGATACACGCTTATTAACGATTGGAATTCCCAACTCAGCCGCAATTTGATCGCCAACAGCCACTAAATTAGCCGCCTTGTTCGTAATCTTTTGATAAATTTTCTCCGCAGCACGATTGATATCTGGATCGATACAGTCCAAAAGGGAAATCCCCATGGTAATAGTTCTGATATCGAAGTTTTGCTCCTCAATCATAGCAATGGTTTCAGTAACTTGTCTAATATCCATGATAACCTCCTAGATATTATACATAGCTTCGAAAATCGCTGCACTCTGAATATTGATTTTCACATTCAAAGTTTGCCCAAAAGCTTCAAACTCATTTCGCAGATAAGTAAAATCCTGCTTTTTATCACTAGAGACGACAGCCATCATCGTAAAATATTCATCCAAGACAGTTTGAGAAATATCATCAATGTTCAAACCCAATTCTGCAATTTTACCAGAAACACCTGCAACAATTCCAGATTTATCTTTACCAACAACAGTTATAATCGCTTTCATAAGCAAACTCCAATTCTTCTTAAAATAAGAAACCTGAACATTAAACAGGATTCTTTTCAAATAGTATAGCATAATTCTAACTAAAATACTCAAAAACGCCTGCTTACGAAGTTGTTCTTAAGAAAAAAACAATTTCGTAAACAAGCGTCTACTATCCCAACTTATGATGAGTGTTCCCGCTAGGACCGAAATCCTAGCGGTAGACCAGAGCTAGACTAAGAGCACAAGACTCCATCATCATAACACTCAACAAAATTGATGATTTTATACTAATTCGATAATCGCCATTGGCGCTGCATCACCACGACGTGGTTCAGTTTTAAGGATACGAGTGTATCCACCGTTACGTTCAGCATAACGAGGTGCGATTTCTGAGAACAATTTTTGAAGTGCTGTAGTAGAAGTGTACTTGTCAGTTGCTTCATCATAGTTTTCAGATGCGATTTCATTACGTACGAAAGCAGCAGCTTGACGACGTGCATGCAAATCACCACGTTTACCTAGAGTAATCATTTTTTCAACAGTTTTACGGATTTCTTTAGCACGAGCTTCAGTTGTCACGATTGATTCGTTGATCAAAAGGTCAGTTGTCAAATCGCGAAGCATTGCTTTACGTTGTGAGCTAGTGCGTCCTAGTTTACGGTAAGCCATGTATTCCTCCTTTATTTATCTTTTAATCCAAGACCCAAATCAATGAGTTTGAGTTTCACTTCTTCCAAACTCTTGCGTCCAAGATTTCGTACTTTCATCATCTCTGCTTCAGATTTTTCTGTCAAATCATGCACAGTATTGATACCGGCACGTTTCAAACAGTTGTATGAACGCACAGACAAGTCCAGTTCCTCAATCGTACGATCCAAAATACGGTCGTCAGATTCAGTATCAGCTTCTTTCATCACTTCAGTTGACTTAGCAATCTCAGTAAGATTTGTAAACAAATCAAGATGTTCTGTCAAAATACGTGCTGAAAGCCCTAAAGCATCTTCTGGAATAATTGTTCCATTTGTCAAGATTTCAAGGGTCAATTTGTCAAATCCATCATTGCTACCTACACGAGCAGGTTCCACTTGATAGTTGACTTTTGTAACTGGTGTATAAATAGAATCTACAGCAAGTGTTCCAACTGGTGCATTATCTTTTTTATTTTCATCAGCAGGTACATATCCACGACCACTGTTAACAGTCATAGTCGCTTTTAGAGAAGAACCTTCACCGATTGTAAAGAGATAATGATCTGGATTTACAATTTCAATATCGCTATCTGTCAAAATGTCACCAGCTGTTACTTCAGCAGGACCTTCAACATCCAGTTCGATGATTTTTTCGTCTTCAACGTACGATTTCACTGCAATTCCTTTAATGTTCAGAATGATTTGCATCACGTCTTCACGAACACCTGGAACTGTGTCAAACTCATGTAACACACCATCAATGTTGATAGATGTCACAGCTGCTCCTGGTAGAGAAGCTAGAAGTACACGACGAAGAGAGTTACCAAGAGTTGTACCGTAGCCACGTTCAAGTGGTTCGATTACAAACTTGCCATAATCTTTATTTTCATCAATTTTTGTTATATTTGGTTTTTCAAACTCGATCATTTAGTTACTCCCTCTTAAACGAAAAGCAGTGTAATGCGATGATTATACACGGCGACGTTTTGGAGGACGAGCACCATTGTGTGGCACTGGAGTCACATCACGAATTGCTGTTACTTCAAGACCAGCGGCAGCAAGCGCACGAATAGCTGACTCACGACCAGAACCTGGACCTTTTACAGTAACTTCAACTGATTTAAGACCGTGTTCTTGTGCAGATTTAGCAGCAGCTTCAGAAGCCATTTGAGCAGCGAATGGTGTAGATTTACGAGAACCTTTGAAACCAAGAGCACCAGCTGATGACCAAGCAATTGCATTACCATGCACATCAGTAATCATAACAATAGTGTTATTAAATGTAGCGTGAATATGAGCAATACCAGATTCGATATTCTTTTTCACACGACGTTTACGTGTTGGTTTAGCCAAGACTTTTACCTCCTATATTATTTTTTCTTACCAGCAATCGCAACAGCTTTACCTTTACGAGTGCGAGCGTTGTTTTTAGTGTTTTGTCCACGGACAGGAAGTCCACGACGGTGACGGATACCACGGTATGAACCGATTTCCATCAAACGTTTAATGTTCAAGTTTACTTCACGACGAAGGTCACCTTCAACTTTGATTGCATCCACTTCACGACGGATAGCATCTTCTTGATCTGATGTCAAATCACGTACACGAACATCTTCTGAGATTCCAGCAGCAGCCAAAATTTTCTTAGATGTTGCAAGTCCGATACCATAAACATAAGTCAATGAGATTACTACGCGTTTGTCATTTGGAATGTCAACTCCAGCAATACGAGCCATGTTTTCTCCTTTCTATCTTATCCTTGACGTTGTTTGTGTTTTGGATTTGCTGGGCAAATTACCATAACACGACCATTACGACGAATAACTTTACAGTATTCGCAAATTGGTTTGACCGATGGTCTTACTTTCATTTCTTATCCCTCCAAGTTTTTCGATTATTTAAAGCGGTAAGTGATACGTCCACGTGTCAAGTCATATGGACTCATTTCGACAGTAACACGATCTCCCGCTAAAATACGAATATAGTTTTTACGAATTTTACCAGAAACTGTTGCTAAAATCTGATGTCCATTTTCAAGTTCAACCGTAAACATTGCATTCGGCATTGTATCAACTACTTTGCCTTCAACTTCAATCACATCGTCTTTTGCCACGCAAAAGCACCTCCATAAATTTCGATTCGATGCCTCTAGACACAGAGACAACAATTATAAGTCAGACTATCTTAGTATAACATTTGTAGCGGATTTTTGCAAGTGTGAAAAACGCTTTATTTCAAATTTGTCAATACTTTTTCGATATCTGAGAAGACATCATTGATATCTTGATTACCTTCGATGTCATGAACCAAACCTTTGGCACGGTAGTGAGCAATGATTGGTTCTCCTTGAGCAATATTCACATCCAAACGACGTTTTACTGTCTCAGGCTTATCATCTTCACGTTGGTAGTAATCTTCTTCTTTATAGTCAACTGGTGGGTTAAAGACCTTGTGGAAAGTTTCTCCAGTTACGCGGTGGATGATACGGCCACTCAAACGTTCCAAGAGGCTATCTGGATTCACTTCGATGTTGATAACACCTTCTAGTTCGATGCCAAGTTCAGCCAATGTTTTGTCTAAGGCATGAGCTTGTTCGATTGTACGTGGATAACCATCCAACAAGAATCCTGTTTCTTTAATATCATCTTGTGAAAGACGTTCTTTTACGATTCCATTTGTAACTTCGTCAGGAACCAATTCACCCTTGTCAATGTATGACTTGGCAAGAACACCCATTTCAGTTTGATTTGCCATAGCAGCACGGAACATATCACCTGTTGAGATATGTGCAACATGGAATTGTTCTACGATTTTTGCTGCTTGAGTTCCCTTACCTGCACCAGGTAAGCCCATAATCAAAAGATTCATGATTTGATCTCCTTATTTTATTTTTAAATAGAAGCAAAAATTCTTTTCACCCCTATTTAAAAACAAAATAGAAGAGGGGAGACCAAACTCTCACTAATGTTAGAGTTAAACCTCCACTCCCTCAGCATTTACTGACTCAGTAAATACTTTTATTCTGTTCTGTCCATGAAACCAACATACTTACGTTTCAATAGGTAACCTTCCAATTGCTTGATTCCTTCGATACCAGTAGAGATAATGATCAAGAGACTTGTTCCACCAAAGGCAACAACATCAGAAAGACCAAATACATCTTTAGCTGCAATCGGCAAAATGGAAATCACACCAAGGAAGAGGGAACCAACAGTTGCAAGACGACGAAGAAGTTTAGACATATATTCTTCTGTACCTTTACCAGGACGAACTCCATGGATATAGGCACCGCTCTTTTGTAGGTTCTCTGCCACTTTTTCAGGATTAATCTGTACAAACGTATAGAAGAATGTAAAGAGAATAATCAACAAAGCATACATGGCAATACCAGTTGGAGAAGTGGTTGCCAACATCTCTTGTGCTACCCTTACCCAAGCCCAATCATGACCTGTAGCGCTCAAAAATTGAAGAATCGCCGCAGGCGCTGCAGTAATCGAACTTGCAAAGATAACAGGGATAACTCCAGCAGGGTTTAACTTCAATGGAAGGTAAGAGCTAGATGGAGCACCTTGTGCAACCTTAGTATATTGGATTGGAATTTTGTATTCTGCTTGTTGAACATAAGTTGTAAAGTAAATAATCAACAATACAGTAATAATCAAAATGATTACGAAAATGATAGATGAAGTGATACGGCTACTTGGGACGTTCACAAAGTAGTCTACATAGATGCCTTGAATCATCTCTGGAATTGAGGCAACAATCCCGACAAAGATAATCATGGAAACACCATTTCCGTATCCCTTATCTGTAATTTGCTCACCCAACCAAGTGACAATCATACTACCAGCTGTTAAGATGATACCAATTGTCAAAAAAACTTGTGGAGTTAAAGCAGTTTTAATCAATTGAGCTCCAGCCAAGGTATTAAAACCAGCTGTAATCCCGATAGATTGCACAAAGGCTAGAACAAGAGCAATATAACGAGTAGCTTGATTTAATTTTCTTCGACCTACTTCCCCTTGTTTACCCCACTCTACAAACTTGGGTAAAATATCCATTTGCAAGAGTTGAACAACGATAGAGGCCGTAATGTAGGGACTAACACCAAGAGCAAAAACTGAGAAGTTTTTCATGGCATTCCCTGAGACCAAGCTCAACATGTTTAAGAAGGATAATCCACTTAAAGCATTTAAGCTATTGGCATTCACACCAGGAACTGTAATACTAGTTCCGATACGAAAGACCAAAACGATAAAAATTGTAAATAAAATTTTTGATCGAACCTGCTTGACTTTAAGAGCTTCTCTTAATAATTTAAAAAACATAGGTCACCTCTCTTAGATGACTTCTACTGAACCACCTTTAGCAGTGATAGCTTCTTCAGCTGATTTAGAGAATTTAGCTGCTTTCACAGTCAATTTCTTAGTCAACTCACCGTTACCAAGAACTTTAATACCTGATTTTTCAGCTTTAACAATTCCTGCTTCGATAAGAACAACTGGAGTAACTTCAGCACCATCTTCAAAGACGTTCAATTGGTCAAGGTTCACAATTGCGTATTCTTTAGCGTTGATGTTAGTGAATCCACGTTTTGGAAGACGACGGAACAATGGAGTTTGTCCACCTTCAAAACCAAGGCGAACTCCGCCACCGCTACGAGCTTTTTGACCTTTTTGACCACGACCAGATGTTTTACCGTTACCTGATGAAGTACCACGACCAACGCGGTTACGTACTTTACGAGAACCTTCTGCAGGTTTCAATTCATGAAGTTTCATTTTTATTTTCTCCTCTTTTGTAAAATGCTAGCGCCGATAAGGGAGAAAAGGTTGTCTCCCCCATCAACTCGCCTATACGACGTCATCATAGATGACTATATCTAGTTTTAGGGGATGGTATAGTGCACATCCCCTAAAAGTTCATTAGTTTACTTCTTCAACTGTTACCAAGTGAGATACTGCTGTGATCATACCACGGATAGCAGCGTTATCTTCTTTAATAACAGAGCTGTTCAATTTGCCAAGTCCAAGTGCTACAACAGTTTTACGTTGTGATGGAATGCGTCCGATTGGAGACTTAGTCAAAGTAATTTTAATTTGAGCCATTTTATCCCCTTTCTTATGCCAAATCAGAAACTGAAATACCACGAAGGGCAGCAACTTCTTCAGCGCGTTTCAATTGTTTCAAACCTTCAACAGTTGCACGAACAATGTTGATTGGAGTGTTAGAACCAAGTGATTTAGATGTAATATCTGCCACACCTGCCAATTCCACAACGGCACGAACTGCACCACCAGCGGCAACTCCAGAACCTTCTACAGCAGGTTTCAACAATACTTTAGCTCCACCGAATTCTGAAAGAACTTCGTGTGGGATTGTTGTTCCAACCATAGGAACTTCGATCAAGTTTTTCTTAGCATCATCTACTGCTTTACGGATTGCTTCTGGAACTTCTTGAGCTTTACCAGTACCAAATCCTACGCGACCGTTGTGGTCACCAACAACAACAAGAGCTGCGAAACGAAGACGACGTCCACCTTTAACAACTTTTGTAACACGGTTGACAGCAACTACGCGTTCTTCTAATTCAACTGCATTGTCTTTAAATGCCATTTTCTAGTGTCCTCCTATTAGAATTTCAATCCGTTTTCACGAGCTGCATCAGCCAAAGCTTTCACACGTCCGTGATATAGATATCCACCGCGGTCGAACACCACTTCTGAAATACCTTTAGCGTTTGCACGTTCTGCAACGAGTTTACCGACAGCAACGGCTTGTTCAGTTTTAGTTCCTTTTGAAACTTCTTTGTCAAGAGTTGAAGCACTTGCGAGCGTTACACCCGCTACGTCATCAATCACTTGAGCGTAGATGCCTGTATTAGAACGGAATACGTTCAAACGTGGGCGATCAGCAGTTCCAGAGAGTTTTCCGCGAACGCGACGATGGCGTTTTTGGCGGAGTTTGTTTTTATCTGGTTTTGAAATCACAGTTTTCACCTCTTTAGTTTTAAATCGTGTGCTATGCACAAAGCTGGAAAATAGGTTGGTGGTTGAGAATCAACCACTCAACATTATTTACCTGTTTTACCTTCTTTACGGCGAACGAATTCACCAACGTAACGGATACCTTTACCTTTATATGGTTCTGGTGAACGAAGGCTACGTACGTAAGCAGCTGTTTGACCAACTACTTCTTTTGAAATTCCGCTAACAACGATTGTTGTTGGGTTTGGAAGTTCAAAAGTAATTCCTTCTGGAGCTTCAACTTCGTCTGGATGAGATTTACCAACAGCCAAAACAAGTTTAGATCCTTGAAGTTGTGCACGGTAACCAACCCCGCGCATTTCAAGTTCTTTCTTGAATCCTTCTGATACACCAACAACCATGTTGTTCAAAAGGGCACGAGTAGTTCCGTGGATAGTTTTCATTTCTTTTGAATCGTTTGGACGGTGAAGAGTTACTTCAGTACCTTCCACACGGATTTCAATATCTTTTGAGAACTCACGAGTAAGTTCTCCTTTAGGTCCTTTTACAGTTACAAGGTTGTCATTGTTAGTGATTTCTACACCAGCAGGCAACACGATAACTTTATTACCAATACGTGACATGTTTATTTTCTCCTGTTAGATTGTCAGGCCAGAACGGCCAGTTTTCACGGGGTTAAGATACTTATTTAGTTCAAGAGCTGAACTGAACACGCTCTAACGAGCTTTGTATCTTGATTTGAGTTCGAGCTAAGAATTTGGTGAAAAAGATAAGTTTGTCTTGGAGCATCGCTCCTGCTACAAACTTCCTATTTTCACTGCATTCTTTTAACGCTCTCACATCATCAATTACCAAACGTAAGCGATAACCTCACCACCAACATTCTTTTGGCGTGCTTCTTTATCAGTAAGCAAACCTTCAGAAGTTGAAAGGATAGCAATTCCAAGTCCGTTAAGAACTTTTGGAAGATCTTCACGTTTTTTGTAGACACGAAGTCCTGGTTTAGAAACACGTTTCAAGTTAGTGATAACTTTTTCACCGTTTGGTCCGTATTTAAGAAATACACGGATGATGCCTTGTTTGTCATCTTCGATGATTTCAACGTTTTTTACAAAACCTTCGCGTTTAAGGATTTCAGCAATCCCTTTTTTGATGTTTGATGCAGGTACTTCAAGTACTTCGTGTTTAGCTTGGTTAGCGTTACGAATACGAGTTAGGAAGTCTGCGATTGGGTCAGTCATAACCATTTTGTTTTTCTCCTCTTACTAGTAGTTTGCAAGTTGCACTTGCTAGTTAATGATTGAGCTAAGCTCAGAATATGTTTCTAGGTTTCAATTCCTAAGTGAGTCTAGGCATCTGCTTGCAGGCATAACTTGAGTTAGGCAAAAGCAGATAACGACGAATCACGACGGGATTGAAAGTTAGAATTACCAAGATGCTTTTGTTACACCAGGAATTTGTCCTTTGTAAGCTAATTCACGGAAGCAAACACGGCAAAGTTTAAATTTGCGGTAAACTGAATGTGGACGACCACATTTTTCACAACGAGTATAAGCTTGAGTAGAGAACTTCGCTGGACGTTTGTTCTTAGCAATCATTGATTTTTTAGCCATTAGATTTACCTCCTATATTATTTTGCAAAAGGCATTCCAAGGCCTGTAAGCAATGCACGTGACTCTTCGTCAGTGTTAGCAGTTGTTACGATAACGATGTCAAGACCACGAGTTTTGTCAACGTCATCGAAGTTGATTTCTGGGAAAATCAATTGTTCTTTCACACCAAGTGTGTAGTTCCCGCGTCCGTCAAATGATTTTGTTGGAACACCGTGGAAGTCACGTACACGTGGAAGTGAAACTGAAACCAATTTATCCAAGAATTCGTACATACGTTCACCACGAAGGGTAACTTTTGCACCGATCGCAACACCTTCACGAAGACGGAAGCCGGCGATTGATTTTTTAGCTTTAGTGATAAGTGGTTTTTGACCTGAGATAAGTGCCAATTCTTCAGCAGCTTTTTCAAGGCTTTTAGCGTTTGATACAGCTTCACCAACACCCATGTTCAAAACGATCTTATCTACTTTAGGCACAGCCATCACTGATGAGTAGTTGAATTGTTCTGTCAAAGCAGGAACTACTTCATTAAGATATTTTTCTTTTAAACGATTTGCCATTATACTTCTCCTTTCCTTCGTGATTAATCAAGCACTTCGCCTGATTTTTTGTTGTAGCGAACTTTTTTACCGTCTACAAATTTGTAACCAACACGACCAGCTACACCATTTTTGTCCAAAACTTGAACGTTTGATACGTGGATAGCTGCTTCTTTCTCGATGATACCACCTTGAGGAAGTTCGTTAGTTGGACGTTGGTGTTTCTTAACGATGTTAACACCTTCAACGATAACTTTGTTTACTTTTGGAAGGGCAGTAAGGACAACAGCTTCTGTTCCCTTATCTTTACCAGCGATTACGCGAACTTTGTCGCCTTTTTTTACAAACATTAGGTTTCTCCTTGATTTTTCTTACGCCCATAAGGGCACCCTAGCTTGAAGCTAGGGGACTAGTTTGTTTCTAAAAATTAAAGTACTTCTGGAGCAAGTGACACGATCTTCATGAAGCCACCTTCACGCAATTCACGTGCAACTGGGCCAAAGATACGTGTTCCGCGAGGAGTTTTGTCTTCACGGATGATAACTGCTGCGTTTTCGTCAAATTTGATGTATGAACCATCAGCACGACGAGCACCTGATTTAGTACGAACGATAACTGCTTTAACAACGTCACCTTTTTTAACCGCACCACCAGGAGTAGCTTGTTTTACAGATGCCACGATAACATCACCGATGTTTGCAAATTTACGTCCTGAACCACCAAGAACTTTGATAGTCAAGATTTCGCGAGCACCGCTGTTGTCTGCGACTTTCAAACGAGTTTCTGTTTGAATCATTTCAGTTTTCTCCTTTCAGGTTTGATTAGATGATGACCGCTTCTTCAACAACTTCTACAAGACGGAAACGTTTTGTAGCTGAAAGCGGGCGAGTTTCCATGATACGTACGATATCGCCTTCTTTGGCAACATTGTTTTCATCATGAGCTTTGTATTTTTTAGAGTAGTTAATACGTTTACCATAGACTGGGTGGTTACGTTTTGTTTCAACTACAACTGTGATTGTCTTGTCCATTTTGTCAGATACAACACGTCCAACAAGAACTTTACGATTATTGCGTTCCATTGAAATTTCTCCTTCCCTAGTCTATTATTTCGCTTCAGATTGAACTGTTTTGATACGAGCGATTTGTTTTTTAACTTCTTTCAAGCGAGCTGTTTGTTCCAATTGACCAGTAGCAGCTTGGAAACGAAGTTCAAACAATTCTTTTTTCAATTCGTTTTCGCGCTTCGCGAGTTCTTCTTGAGAAAGACCACGAAGTTCTTTAACAAATTCTTTTACTTCATTAAGTTTCATGCCTTCTCCTTATTCTGCTTCACGTTTTACGAATTTACATTTAACTGGCAATTTGTGGCTAGCAAGACGAAGCGCTTCGCGAGCGATCTCTTCAGATACACCAGCGATTTCGAACATCACTTTACCACGTTTAACTGGTGCTACCCAACCTTCAGGTGCCCCTTTACCAGATCCCATACGCACACCGATAGCTTTAGCAGTGTATGATTTGTGTGGGAAGATTTTAATCCAAACTTTACCACCACGTTTCATGTAACGAGTCATGGCGATACGAGCAGCTTCGATTTGGCGGTTAGTGATCCAGTGGCTAGTTGTAGCTTGAAGACCGTATTCACCGAATGCTACTTCTTTTCCACCTTTTGCTTCACCGCGCATTTTTCCACGGAATTCACGACGGTGTTTAACACGTTTAGGTACTAACATTGGTTATTTACCTCCTTTAGTGTTTTTGCGAGCTGGAAGAACTTCACCACGGTAGATCCATACTTTAACACCAAGTTTACCGTATGTAGTATCTGCTTCTTCCCAAGCGTAATCGATATCTGCACGAAGTGTGTGAAGTGGAACAGTTCCTTCAGAGTATCCTTCAGCACGGGCGATATCTGCACCGTTCAAACGACCTGATACTTGAGTTTTGATTCCTTTAGCTCCAGCACGCATTGCACGTTGGATTGCTTGTTTTTGTGCACGACGGAAAGCAACACGTTGCTCCAATTGACGAGCAATTCCTTCACCTACAAGGTGAGCATCCAAATCAGGTTGTTTGATTTCGATGATGTTGATGTGTACTTGTTTTCCAGTCAATTTGTTAAGTTTTGCACGGAGTGCATCAACGTTAGCACCACCTTTACCGATAACCATACCTGGTTTAGCAGTGTGAAGTGAAACGTTAACTTTGTTTACTGCGCGTTCGATTTCGATAGTTGAAACTGCTGCGTCAGCAAGTTCTTTTTGAACGAATTTACGGATTGCAAGATCTTCATGAAGGTAATCCGCGTATTCTTTTTCAGCATACCATTTGGCATCCCAATCACGGATGATGCCGACACGCATACCAATTGGATGTACTTTTTGACCCACGATTTTACCTCCTTATTTTTCTGCAACAGCTACAGTGATGTGAGCTGTACGTTTGTTGATTGGTGAAGCTGAACCTTTCGCACGTGGACGGAAACGTTTCATAGTTGGTCCTTCGTTTGCGAATGCTTCAGATACTACCAAGTTAGCTTTATCCAAACCAAAGTTGTTTTCAGCGTTAGCTACAGCTGAGTTCAAAACTTTCAAGATGATTTCAGCAGCTTTGTTTGGAGTGAATGTCAAGATTGCGATTGCATCGGCTACGCTTTTACCACGGATGTTATCAAGAACAAGACGTGATTTACGAGGTGAAACACGTACTGTACGAGCCATTGCTTTAGCTGAAGTAATTTCTGCCATTTATGTTCTCCTTATTTTCTACGTGTTTTCTTGTCGTCTGCAGCGTGACCTTTGTAAGTACGAGTTGGTGCAAATTCACCAAGTTTGTGACCTACCATGTCTTCTTGGATGTAAACAGGTACGTGTTTACGTCCGTCATAAACTGCAATAGTGTAACCAATGAAACTTGGGAAGATCGTTGAACGACGTGACCAAGTTTTAATAACTTTTTTCTTTTCGTCGTTAGCTTGAGCTTCAACTTTTTTCATCAAATGCTCATCGACGAAAGGTCCTTTTTTAAGACTGCGTCCCATTTTTATATTTTCTCCTTTAAATGTTGTACCACAGCGGCTTGCGCTCACATGGAGCGCTACCGAGCTGGCGGATTTACTAATTGCTTAAGCGACTAGTTTAATATTATTTCTCGTTGCGACGACGAACGATAAGTTTGTCAGATTTCGCTTTCTTGTTACGAGTTTTAAGACCAAGAGCAGGTTTGCCCCATGGAGTAGATGGTGCTTTACGACCAACTGGTGCTTTACCTTCACCACCACCATGTGGGTGATCGTTAGGGTTCATTACAGAACCACGAACTGTTGGGCGGATACCTTTCCAACGGCTACGTCCTGCTTTACCAAGGTTTACAAGTCCATGTTGTTCGTTTCCGACAACACCAACTGTAGCACGGCAAGTTCCAAGAATCATACGAACTTCACCTGATTGAAGACGAACAAGAACGTATTTACCTTCAGAACCCAATACTTGAGCAGATGCACCAGCAGCACGTACCAATTCACCACCACGACCTGGTTTCAACTCGATGTTGTGGATCAAAGTACCAACTGGGATGTTAGCAAGTGGAAGAGCGTTTCCGACTTTGATATCTGCTTCTGGACCTGAAACGATACGTTGACCAACTTCAAGACCTTTTGGAGCGATGATGTATGCTTTCACACCGTCAGTGTAGTGTACAAGAGCGATGTTTGCAGAACGGTTTGGATCGTACTCGATTGTTTTAACAACTGCTTCAACGTTGTCTTTGTTACGTTTGAAGTCAACCAAACGGTAGAAACGTTTGTGTCCACCACCTTGGTGACGAACTGTGATACGACCGTTGTTGTTACGACCAGCCTTGCTCTTCAATGCAACAAGCAATGATTTTTCAGGAGTGCTTGTTGTGATTTCAGCGAAATCCAAAGAAGTCATATTACGGCGACCGTTTGTTGTTGGTTTATAAACACGAATTCCCACGATATTTCCTCCTTAGATTATTCAGCTTCAGCAGCAAACAACTCGATTGCTTTAGAATCAGCTGTAAGTGTGATGATAGCTTTTTTAGTTTTGTTAGTAAAACCAGTGTAACGTCCAACACGTTTAGCTTTTGGTTTTACGTTGATTGTGTTAACATTAGCAACTTTAACACCTTCGAAAGCAGCTTCAACAGCTTGCTTGATCAAAAGTTTGTGTGCACGAGTGTCAACTTCAAATACATATTTTCCTGCTTCAAGTTGAGCCATTGAGCTTTCAGTGATTACAGGTTTTTTGATAACATCATACAAATTCATTATGCAAGAACCTCCTCGATTTTAGAGATAGCTGCTTGTGTGACAAGAAGTTTGTCGCTATTTGCGATGTCAAGAACACTTGCAGTTGTAGCAGTTGCAACTTTCACGTTTGGAAGGTTACGAGCTGAAAGAGCTGCGAATTCATTTCCTTCTTCAAGGATAACAAGAACTTTAGAATCGATGCTCAATGCTGCAAGAACTTTTGCAAATTCAGCAGTTTTTGGAGCTGTAAATGAAAGAGCGTCTACAGCTACGAATTTGTTTTCAGCAACTTTTTCAGAGTAAACTGATTTAAGAGCTAGGCGACGAACTTTTTGTGGAAGTTTGTAGCCGTATGAACGTGGAGTTGGTCCGAAGACAACACCACCACCACGCCATTGTGGTGAGCGGATAGAACCTTGACGAGCACGTCCAGTTCCTTTTTGACGCCATGGTTTGCGTCCACCACCTGATACTGCAGAGCGGTTTTTAACAGCGTGTGTTCCTTGACGAAGGCTTGCGCGTTGGCTGATGATCACATCAAACACAACTGATTCATTTGGTTCGATACCAAATACTGCATCGTTAAGAACAACTTGGCCAGCTTCTTTACCAGTTTGGTCAAATAATGTTACGTTTGCCATTGTGACTGATTTCCCCTTTCTTTATTATTTACCAGCTTTAACTGCTGATTTGATAGTGATAAGAGATTTCTTAGCACCTGGTACGTTACCTTTGATAAGGATAACGTTCTTTTCTGGAACAACTTGTACAACTTCAAGGTTTTGAATTGTTACACGGTCGCCACCCATACGTCCTGCAAGTTTTTTACCTTTGAATACGCGGTTAGGTGCAACAGGTCCCATAGAACCTGGACGACGGTGGTAACGAGAACCGTGAGCCATTGGTCCACGTGATTGTCCGTGGCGTTTGATAACACCTTGGAAACCTTTACCTTTAGAAGTACCAGTTACGTCAACAACGTCTCCAGCTGCGAATGTTTCAACTGTGATTTCAGCACCAACTTCCAAGCCTTCAACGTTTTTGAATTCACGAATGAAGCGCTTAGGAGCCGTGTTAGCTTTCGCTACATGTCCTTTAGCAGGTTTGTTGCTCAATACTTCGCGTTTGTCATCGAAACCAACTTGGATAGCGTTGTATCCGTCTGTTTCAACAGTTTTAACTTGAAGAACAACGTTTGGAGTTGCTTCAATAACTGTTACAGGGATCAATTCGCCAGCTTCAGTGAAGATTTGAGTCATTCCCACTTTTTTCCCTAAGATTCCTTTTGTCATGAGAAAATAGTTCCTTTTCTATATTTTTTATTCAAAAAGTTTTTAACGAGCGTTTTTTATGCTCAAGTCTAAGATACAAAGGGCGTCAAACTCAAAGTGAAAATAAGAAACTGACGCAGTGTCTAGCAGACACTAGGAAGTTTATCTTTTTCACACCGAGTTTAGCCCGTGTTCAATTAGATTGAAACACCAGCCTCTGCTCTTTTATATTTTAGATTAAAGTTTGATTTCTACGTTTACACCACTTGGAAGATCCAATTTCATCAACGCATCAACTGTTTTTTGAGTTGGGTTAACGATATCGATCAAACGTTTGTGTGTACGCATTTCAAATTGTTCGCGAGAGTCTTTGTATTTGTGAGTCGCACGAATGATTGTGTAGAGGCTACGTTCAGTTGGAAGTGGGATTGGACCCGCAACTTGTGCACCTGTACGAGTAGCTGATTCTACGATTTTTGCAGCCGCTGTGTCAAGCGTACGGTGTTCGTAAGCTTTCAAACGGATACGGATTTTTTTGTTTGCCATCTTTTTCTCCTTTTCGTCTATTTAAGATAATAGGCTAGCTCCACAAGAAAACCGACGCGGCGTTGCGTGGCAATGCAACCGAGCGTGTCGCAACCTCTTGCATCAAAGCTAAGGCTGTAATTTACAGCACCATAATAGAATAACACAAAGCCCCTGCGATTGCAAGGGATTTGTTGCTGTTTTTTCGTTTTTTTACAATGAAACTGTTTTCTTTTTTTATAGGTCATTTATTTAACTATTCTCTATAGAAGAAAGTTACTCTCTCTTCACCTGTTCATAGCTTTCTTTTCCGTCATTAAGCTTATCCCAAATCACTACTTGCCCACTTTTGAGAGATTTTTGCACATCGATAATTCTTTGGTTTGAAGATCCGCGGAACTGGAGCATGAGATTTCTCTTAGTTCGATCGTATCGTCCATCTACAAGGATGTCAATTAGCGATAAGAGTTCCAGTTTATCTGGAGTTTCCAACATCATTTCTTCCCATGTATAGCCCGTCCAGGACCAGATGTCTTTTTCTGGTAATTCCTTTCGAATGCGTTTAACGAGAGGTAAGAGAATCCCCGTATTGAGGAAGGGCTCCCCTCCTAGCAAGGTCAATCCTTGAACATAAGGTTGAGCAAGGTCTGCCATAATCTGCTCTTCTAATTCTGCTGTATAGGGAATACCAGCATTAAAAGACCAAGTCGCAACATTATAACATCCCTCGCAGTGAAACATACAGCCTGATACATAGAGAGAGTTACGCACGCCTTCTCCATCTACAAAGTTAAAGGCCTTGTAGTCAATGATACGACCTTGACTAAGTTCCTCGCTTTTCCATTCTTGTGGTTTTGGATTATTCATTCGCTACCTCTATCCAATAACGCTCGACTCCATTCCTAGCATCTTCAAGAATTCCTCCATTTGCTAAAATGACTGCTCTGCTAGCAGGATTATTCACGCTACAGGTCACAAGAGTTCTCTTGATGTTCTTTTCCTTAGCAACTTGCAAGCCCTGACGGAGAGTCTCTTTAGCATAACCTTTACCTCTTTCTGATGGATGAATGGAGTAGCCAATGTGGCCAGCATAATTCAGTAACCCCTCATTCAGTCTCAATCGCAGATTCAAAAATCCTAGAGCACGACCTACATCATCAAATGATACAAATTGAATAGAAGGAACACGATTTTCAGGTAAGTTTATTCCCATCTCTTTTTGCATATTTGTTTCCAACCACTCTTCATACACAAAGTTCTCTGTATCCCAAAATCCTCCATCATGGGCTGATTGGCTTTTTTCAAACTCTGCCATCATCTCTAAAACTGTTTCTTTATCTGCTAATCTTGGTCTGCGTAGTTCCATCCTTACCTCCCACTATGAGAAAAGTGAGAGCTGACTCTCATACTCTTCGAAAATCTCTTCAAACCACGTCAGCGTCGCCTTACCGTAGATATATGTTACTGACTTCGTCAGTCTTATCTACAACCTCAAAGCAGTGCTTTGAGCAACCTGCGGCTAGCTTCCTAGTTTGCTCTTTGATTTTCATTGAGTATCACTTTTATTTTTTCTTGTTCTTGTTTAAAAATTGTTCTCTGAGGCTGAGCAAGCGTTCTTTTTTACCAGCTCCACCTTTAGAGTGTTTCTCATGATAACGGGTCACTTGTGCGCGACCCTTATCGTCTAATTGATATTTTCCCATCTCATTTCTTTCTAATTTGTTACTTGATGGCCAGCTATTTTAATCGTTGAGCCATTCATATGTTTGACACGCGCAGCGATTTCCTTGTGACGGCCGTTGACCATAGGTCTTGCTTGAGGATTGCCTAAATAGCCACAAGTCCGTTTAACAACGTCTACTGTTTTAGGGTCGCTATTGCCACAGTTAGGACAAGCAAAGCCCCTCTCAGTTGGTTCAAAATCCCCTTCAAAGTCACACTTGTAGCAACGGTCAATCGGAGTATTGGTGCCTAGATAGCCTACACGGTCATAAGCATAATCCCAGACAGCTTCCAAGGCCTTTGGATTTTGTTGAAGAACTGGATACTCACAATAATGGATGAAACCACCTGACGCACCTGCTTCCGGATAGACTTTCTCAAAGTCTAATTTTTCAAACGGTGTTGGATTTTTACGAACATCGTAGTGGAAAGAGTTAGTGTAGTATTCCTTGTCTGTGATATCAGGAATAGAGCCGAACTTTTCTGTATCTAGTCGGCAGAAACGGTCTGTCAAACTTTCAGATGGTGTTGAGTAGATAGAGAAATGGTAGCCATATTGGTCTGACCACTCTTCTACACGGCGTTTCATATCGCGAATGATGTCTAGCGTGAATTCCTTAGCATCTGGATTACTCTCCCAGCTATTTCCAAAGAAGACGGTAGCCACTTCGTACAAACCGATATAGCCCAGCGAAACAGTTGCGCGACTATTCTTAAAGAGCTGGTCAACACTTTCTTCTTTACCTAGACGATGGCCAAAAGCACCGTACTGATAGAGGATAGGAGCATTGGCTGGTGTCGCCTCTTTAGTGCGTTCGACACGATAAACCAGAGCATCTTCTGCAATGTTCATCCGTTCGTTGAAGATTTCCCAGAACTTATTCATGTCGCCCTCAGACTCAAGAGCAATACGAGGCAGGTTGACCGTCACAACGCCTAGATTCATCCGACCTGAATTGACTTCTACGCCATTCTCGTCTTTCCAACCTTGAAGGAAAGAACGACAACCCATAGGAACTTTGAAAGAACCTGTCAACTCAACAATCTTATCATAGGACAAAACATCTGGGTACATCCGCTTGGTTGCGCACTCTAGAGCCAACTGCTTGATGTCGTAGTTGGGTGTCCCTTCCTCTAAGTTGAGTCCTCTTTTAAGCGTGAAGATAAGTTTAGGGAAGATAGCTGTGCGGTGTTCTGAACCAAGTCCCTTGATTCGGATGTTCAAGATAGCTTTTTGAATTTCCCGCTCAAAACGATTGGTTCCCAGGCCAAAACCTAGCGAAGTGAAAGGTGTTTGCCCATTTGAAGTGAAGAGGGTGTTGATTTCATACTCAAGAGATTGCATGGCATCGTAGATGTCTTTCTGCGTTTTCTTCCAAGCGTAATCTTCCCGTTTTTCAGGCAAGACCCACTCTTCTGCATCTTTGAGGTGTTTTTGGTAATTCTTCTCTGCATAAGGCGCCAAGACTTCATCGATACGGTCAGCTGAACAGCCTCCATACTGGCTAGAAGCAACGTTGGCAATGATTTGGGAAATCTGAGCTGTTGCAGTCTGGATAGACTTAGGACTTTCCACCTCCGCATTTCCAATCTTAAAACCATTCTCCAACATCCCTTTGAAATCAATCAAACAGCAGTTGGTCATAGGGGTATAGGGACTGTAGTCCAAATCGTGATAGTGGATATCCCCTTTTTGGTGGGCATTGGCTACATGCTTAGGAAGCATTTGCAGTCCGATTGATTTTCCAACGATGCCCGCTGTCAAATCACGCTGGGTATTAAAGACATCGCTGTCTTTATTAGCATTTTCATTGACAACTGCCTGGTCTTTGTTGAGAAGCTTATGGATACTAAAGTTAATATCTGTCGCTTTTGAGCGCTCAAAATCCCTCTGTGTTCGATAAGTGATATACTCTTCAGCCAGCGCATATTCTTTTGCTTCAAGGAGTTCATGTTCTACGATATTTTGGATTTCGTAAATCTTAACTCCCTTTGGAAAGCGACTATGAATTTCTGTGACAATTCGCTCGGTCAGAGCATTTAGGCGTTTTTCGACCAAGGGTGTCACATCCATAACCTTGTCAGCCGCCTTGTGGAGAGCCTTGTCAATCTTGTCCACATCAAATACAACACGTCTCCCATCTCGTTTCTCGACGAAGAGAGTTGGCAAAATTGTAATTTTTTCTTCTAGTGCAATCATATGCATGCTCTTTTCTAAAATGTTCTTTCTAAAAAGTATTATACCACTCTAAAAAGAAAAATCAATATCTTGTGTTAAAAATCCTAAATTTTTTAAAAATACACAAGATATTGATTTAGTTATTTAATTTTATAGACTTTAAACTCTGAGTAATCAGTCTTTACTGGTTGGTAATTTTCTTTCAAGATTGTTTCCACTTCAGACCAGACTGCTACCTTATCGTTCACCACAATCATCTTGGGTTGTTTTTCTTTCAAGTCATTGAGTAGCTTATTCCGATTTTCCTCAGTTGCTGTATAGTGCAACGGGGACAAAATAGCCGATGGCGACAAGCGCTCACTCTTACGATAAAGAGTTGCAGTATCATCCCATGCATAGATAGCATCTTCCGTACTTGTCTCCTCTTTCACTAAATCAGCAAGACGATCACGTTCTTGATAAGGGACCGGATAAAGGACAAACCTCATCAAAAAAGGAACAGCCAAAAGATATAACAAAGTTAAAATAGGTAAGTAAAGATTCCCCTTAGTATAGCGATACCAGAGACTAACAGGCTCTTCTCTGCGTCTTCTTCTAACGCTACGACAACTCTGTTGCCCCTTGATATTGGATACTAAAAGCAGAAGAAAGACAGGGAAAATGAGCATCAAACGGGATGCATGTAGAGGATCCTGTGTAAAGAAAATCACTACTACACCTAATATCAGGAAGAGACTTGCAGGAACTGAGATAACATATAGTTTAGAGGGTTTAGATTGAAAGAGACCTAAAAAGACAAAAACCAAAACTCCCATGCCAAGAGCCAACAACCCATAAAACAAAACATTTTCTAACAATGCCGAAACAGAAGCTAATCGAATGGAATTAATTGGATACAGAATACCACTAATCGCATCCTCAAAACTTCCTGTTGCAACACTATAATAGGCAGTTGGATAAAAGACAAGTGAAAAACCTAAAGCCACTGCAAGAAACTGATAAAATCCATGTGCAAAGCGTCTATGCCCAAGGTTAAAGACCAACAAGCCTAAACTCACTACAGCAATAAACAGGAGCGATGACAAAGGAGCAAAGAAAAATCCGCCTGCCAAAGCCAGCCCAATCCGTACAAATCCCTTATCATGGCTTGGATTGCTTAGGTAAGCAGCAACTAAACTAAAGGCCGCGAATAAGAAAGGAAGCGCTAAAAGAGTCGCATAGCCTCCACCAAAAGCAAGACCTGTAACTAGCATGTAAAAAATAGTCACCAGTTGTCCAGCTTGGTCTCCTTGCTCTGTCAAGGTGTCTGCCGATCGAAAGAGGAAAAATCCTCCTGCTACCAAGGCTAACCACTCAAAGATGGCAAAGAAAAATCCGCCCTGAGTCACGTAAGTCAGCAAATAATAAAGCAAACCTTGACTTCCATAATAGTCGCTGTAAATCTTCCCTGTCTGATGAAGGGCCCAACCTGCATAAAAATCCTGCACTTCTTGTGCACTCATTAAATCGAGTAATAGCGGTACTCCTAAAGTTATCCCTGTTACAAGCGTACTCCATAGTAAAATTGTTACCAAAGGAAGACGACTTGATTCACGATGATGCGATTCTTGTTCGATTTGGTATTCTAGAGGTTCATGATTTTCCTGATGAACTTCTTCTACTCTACCATACACACTCATATCGTTTCTCCTATTCAATTTATCTGTCTTAGTATATCAAAAAGTCTTAGGATTGTCAGCTTGCGATGGGTGTTTGAGTGATTTTTTGCATAGTTTCACAAAGGTTTCAATTTCTCGAAATCGATGTAAATGCGTCTGTTTAAATGTCATGATATAGTTCAATTCTTTCTGGGTCAGCATCTTTCCTCCTACATCTTCTTATTCGTAAAAGACAAGAAAAATAGGACTGGTTTGTGTCCTCAGTCCTAGATTTCTTATAAGATAGGGGCGAATAACTGGGCGATTTCTTTTACAAGCTTTTGATACCAGCTATTTTTTATCGTATGAGGGAAAATTTCTTGCGATGCTGAAAAAATCTCTTGAAAATCTTTTTGAATCTCAGCGATTGATTCTGTTTTATATAGCAAGACTGCATTTTCATAGTGGTGAAGCAAACTTCTATAATCTAAGTTAATGGTTCCAACTGCAGCAAAGTCCTTATCCACTAAGATTTGTTTACTGTGGATAAAGCCTGGACTATACTCAAAAATCCTCACTCCTGCTGACAACAAATCCGGATAGGCCCCTCTCGTGATGAGTTGGATTAATTTTTTATCCGGAATAAAAGGTGTCACGATGCGGACATCAACACCCCGCATGGCCGCATTTTTAATACTCTCGGTTAAGTCATAGTCAATAATCAAATAGGGTGTTGTGATATAGACTGAATCAGTAGCCTGATTAATCAAACTTTGATAAACTTTTTTCCCTACCTGGGTACGGAAGATGGGCTTGGGTCCACTACCGTAAGGAATGCAGAGCCCTTGGCCAGAACAAGGCTGATTTTCCAAGTGATACTGGTCAAAATCGCTGATTTCCCCACGATTGATGTACCAAGTCATCAAAAAGAGACGTGTTAGAGCCTTAACACCAGGGCCATCTATGCGAATCCCACTGTCCTTCCAGTAGCCAAAGCGTTCTACATGGTTGATGTACTCATCAGCTAAGTTAATCCCTCCTGTATAGGCTACCTGACCATCTATGACAAGGATTTTCCGATGGTCTCGATTATTGTAAGCTACTGTCAAACGAGGAATCACCTTGTTAAACTTATGGGCTTCAATTCCACGACTACGAAGCTGAATAGTATAGTCTCCAGGTAAAGTCGCCATACAGCCGATATCATCATAGAGCATCTTGACCTCTACACCCTGAGCTGCCTTTTGCTCTAGTATGTCTAGTATGCTATTCCACATCAAACCTTCTTCGACAATATAGTACTCTAGAAAGATAAACTTTTCAGCTTTCTTGAGGTCTTCCAACATATATTGCCACATACTTTCACCCGAAGAAAAGAATTGTGAGTCTGTTCGATCATAGACATCGGCATTGCTATCCATACTTAACAACGATTTGATAACTCCGTAAGCTGCCTTATCATCTTCCTTCAATTTCTGGCGGAGAGCTTTACTGTTATCCTCCCGAAAATGCATAGAACCAAGTTTGTCCAACTGTTTGATTTCTTTTTTGGATAATCGTCTTTCACCAAACATCAGATAGAGCAAAGGACCAATAACAGGAACAAAAGTCACCACTAACCACATCACTTTACTATCAGGTGTCATTGAACGATTGACAATTGCGACAATAGTCGCCATACTCATAAAAATTAAGACAATTACCCATAGAATAGGGGCCATACGCCCTAAATAGAGAAAGAGACCAAAAACAAGAAAAAGTTCAAGTAGCATAATCGAAAGACTAAAGCCATACTTGGACATCAATAATTGAAATTTTCTATATTTCATATCCCCTCCTTGATAGTTTGAATGATAAAAACAGGTAATTAAAACTAGTATAACTCAGGTATTCGGTAGAAGGCAAGTATTTATAATCATTTTTCTGAGCAAAAGCAAAAGAGACCAAAAAATCCAGTCTTCTTCTAGTCTATTTTGATAAAACAATGCGATCAGACGCTTCTCTATCCATATCGTCGATAATCATCTGATTGCCATTGATTGCATAAATATTGACATCATCCCCAATAATCATACGTTGATTAGCGGCATCGAAGCTAACCTGCTTGATTTCTTGTTCCCCGTCAGTTTCTACCTGTGTCCAAGTACCAGTTGTACCAGTTGTACCAGTCACTACCAAAGTGATACGGTCTCTTTCGTCCTGACCAGTATAAGTTCCATCAATATTAGTTGGTTGAGCCTCAGGCGTATTTTGTGAAGAACTTGTCGCTGCCTGGTTACTATTTTCTGTGGAAGATGAAGCAGCAGGTTGTGATTGCGGTTGAGCTGCTGGTTGTTGAACCTGTTGAACTCTTTGTGAACAAGCTACTAAGAGACTAAGACTTGCTAGAGAGGTCAATTTATCTGCTCATGCCCCAGTATGTGGCTCCGTACTTCTGAGATAAAATAGAGAGACCCTGTAATGAATAACAAGTCCTTGGTATCGGCTCTTTCTTCAAAACTGCTGATAAATTCTCGGTAAGAGGGAATTACATGGTAACCTGTTACATCTGTCTCATCCAGAGAACCTTGATAGTCAAAACCAGTCACCTTGAGTTCCACCGGAGGCAAATTCTCAGTCAGATAACCTAACATCCCTTGATAATCCTTACGTTTCAAGGCTCCAAAGAGGATTTGAGGTCGATAGCCTTCCTGCTCTTTTTCTTTGACAAACTCCACCAGGCGAGTCAAGGCAGGGAGGTTATGAGCACCATCCAAGTAAATCTGAGGACGAATACGCTCCAAACGCCCAGCCCAATGGGTCTTCTCCAAAGCCTGTCTTACAACCTGCTCATCAACAACTTCCTTTCTTTCTCCCATAAAAAGAAGAAACGTTTGTAGCGCCAAGGCCGCATTTTCCTGCTGATAAGCTCCTTCCAATCCTATTTTCAACTGCGAAAAAGTTCCCAAAGAACTTGAAAAATCACCATTCAGCATTGAAAAATCCTGACCTGCCTGATAAAGGTCAACAGCTAAAGAGTCTGCTTTTTTCTGACAAACAAGCCTAGCTTCTGAAGTCAACTTAGCAATCACTGCCTTTTTACCAACCTTGAAAATACCAGCTTTCTGCTCTGCGATTGCTTCTAGACTATCACCCAGAGTCTCCTGATGGTCAAGTCCGATGGAGGTGATGACAGCAATCTCTCCGGTTACCACATTAGTCGTGTCAAGTAAGCCACCAATTCCCACTTCTAGTAAAACCAAGTCCACCTCTTGCTCCCTAAAGTAGAGGAAAGCAATCAAGGTCAGCAATTCAAAAAAGGACAACTGGTCATGGGTTTGCAGAAGCGTCTTTTCCATCTCCTTGATCTGCTCAGCTAAACGGATAAAGTCTGCATCAGCTATTGGTTGTCCATTAATGCAGATTCGGTCATTGATGGAGACGATATGAGGGGAGGTAAAGGTCGCAACTTTTTTGCCATGTCCCATAAATAACTCCCTCATAAAAGCAATGGTAGATCCTTTCCCATTAGTCCCTGTTACGTGGATAATAGGGTAAGACTGCTCAGGATTTCCTAACAAATCCACTGCTTGCTGCATTCGGCCTAAACCTGACCTAAAATTCAAACCAATCCGACTATGAAGCCATTCTTCCACTTCAAACATACATATCTCCTTGATAAAAGTCTAATCAATTACCACACTAAAGTATGATGACTAACAAAAACGAGGTCAGGATTTTCATCCCAACCTCTTACCTGGTTAGCTAATAACTAGCTACTATAAATGTTAACGTGGGGTAAAAACATCCACTGGACTTACCAGTTCTCTCTTATTTAAAGGAACTGGGGTAAAAATGTTCACTGAACATTTTTACTCCTCCATAAAGCTGTTGAAGACTTCTTCAATCATATTCCATTCGTCTTCTGAGTCTTCTGGGATTGGTTGCAATTCGCCTTCTGTTCCATCTTCGTTTTCGATGAATGAGTAAGCTTGGATTTCAACTTGTCCGTCTTCGTCTTCTTCTGCATTAACTGGTACTAGAAGAACATAGTTTTTACCAAATTCTTCTTTTCCATCAATCGTCAAAAGGATTTCAAACAAGGTTTCGTTTCCTTGCTCATCTACTAGTGTGATTAGTTCACGTTCTTCGTGGTCGTGGTTATGATCGTGTGACATAGCCTCTCCTTTATATTAAAATTTTCTATCTAAATAATTTTGTAAAATCAGCTGAGCTGCTAACTTATCAATGACTTTCTTGCGCTTATTGCGACTGATATCTGCTTGTTCAATCAACATGCGCTCTGCAGCCACTGTTGTCAAGCGTTCATCTTGATAGTCTACTGGTAAACCAAAAAGCTCTTCTAGCTTTGCTCCGTATGCTTGACTAGCTTCCACGCGCGGTCCGCTTGTATTGTTCATGTTTTTAGGCAAGCCCACTACAAATCGTTCCACCTTATAAGTATCAACCAACTCCTTAACGCGGTCAAAACCAAATTGGCCTTGCTCCTCATTGATTTGGATGATTTCAAGTCCTTGAGCTGTAAAACCGAGCGGATCACTGATGGCCACCCCTACCGTTTTTGAACCGACGTCCAATCCCATAATTCTCATAGGTTACAGATCGACTCCTTGTCCTTTAAGGTAGTAGCGGACCAATTCCTCAACGATTTCATCACGCTCATACTTACGGATTTGATTTCGTGCATTATTATAACGAGGAACGTAGGCAGGGTCTCCACTCAATACGTAACCTACGATTTGGTTGATTGGGTTGTAGCCCTTATCGTTCAACGAAGCATAAACATCAGTCAGAGTTTCGCTAATTTCTTTTTTATTGGAATCGTCCAATTTAAAACGTACTGTTTCTTCAGTAAATCCCATTCTAACACCCTCTTTCCTTAGAATAGTACCATTATAGCATAATTCCTTACCTTCTACAATTCAGGCAGTCTATTTATTTGGATTTTCTACTGTTCTGTCGCACCATTTGCCAATCTGTCTGAAATATATTTGCTTGGTTCATTCTTCAAGAGATTTTCCAAGCCAATATTCTTCAAATATTCCAACTGAGAAGCCTTCTTGACATCCAGAACTTGAAAATCAAAACTAGTCGTTGTTTGAAGTTCTGTTGCGCTCAATAATTTGGTTTCAAGCTTAAAGCCTGCTAATTTACGAGCTGCTATGATAGCCTCATCCTTCTCCTCCGCCTCAAGGAGAGCTTTTTGAGTTTCTTCCACTCCATGTTGGTCAATATAAGTTTTCAACTCATCAGAAACTGGACGTTTTTGTTGAATCGTTAAGCTCAAAAAAGTCTTGTCCTTGTATGTAATGGTTTGGGTTTGCTGGCTACCATCATCTGACTTGGGCAAAATCAAAGTCTTGGTTACAACTGTATTCTTCTCAGCATTTTCAATAACTGGCAATGCCGACTGAAGCGTATCCTTTTCTGTTTTTGTAGCTGGTCCAGTTTCTTTTTTCTGTCCGCAACCAACCAGGACAAAAAGGAAAGCTAGACTAACAAGAACTATTTTTTTCATTTCTTTCTTCTTTCTTTTTGAAATTAAAATAGAATAAGACTGGGAGTTGCTCCCAGCCTTGATGTTTATAGAGCTGCACGCAAACGTGCTTCTGCATTTTCTACATTACGGACAGAGCGTGGTAGGAAGGCACGAATATCGTCTTCCTTGTAGCCAACTTGTAGGCGTTTTTCATCCACAAGAATTGGGCTCTTTAAAATTCTCGGTGTTTCCATAATCAGATTGAGGACTTCATTGACACTCAAATCTTCAATATCCACTCCAAGGGCTTTGGCATAGCGATTTTTAGACGAAACGATGCTGGCTATTCCGTTATCTGTTTTTGTCAGAATATCCAGTAATTCTTCTCGCGTAATTCCTTCTTTACCAAGATTTTGTTCTTTATAACTTAACTGGTGGGCATTGAGCCAGGTTTTTGCTTTTTTACAGCTAGTACAACTTGAGACTGTATAAATTTTAATCATGTACCTACCCCTTTCGCTACATGTTACTATCAGTTTAGTCTATTATACCATAAAAAACATCCGACTTGCGACCTATTTTTAAATTTTTTTGACTTTTTTCGTCATTTTCGTACTTTTTTCTTGACAAAATGAAATTTACAGCCATTCTTGATATTTCTTGATATAGATTTTTTTCACAATTGTCACGCTAATCATATACAAAATAATGATGAAAAGTAAAAAGATGAAATAAATCGATTTTAAAGGAGTTAGATGGAGAAGGCTAGCTAGTGGACTGTAGGGAAGGAAGGTCACAAAGGCTGCAGCCAATAAGGTTGTCACAAGGACTAGCCAAGCTGGACGACTTTGTAAAAAGGGAATTTTAGCTGAACGCAGCATATGGATAACCATGGTCTGTGACCACATGGACTCGATAAACCAACCTGTCTGAAACAAGACAATAAATCCTACGGCAGACTCCGCTCCATGGACATAGGCTTGACCTGTCGTCATGGGTACAATGATAAAATAGAGCAAAATAAAGGTCAAAATATCAAAGGCAGAAGAGATAGGTCCCATCCAAATCATGAAACGTGTGATGGACTTGGCTTCCCAGGTATGCGGATTTCTCAAAAAATCTTTATCCACCTTGTCAAAAGGCAAGGCAATACAAGACAAATCATAGACTAGATTTAGGATAATCAAATGGACTGGTGCCATTGGTAAAAATGGCAAAAAGATTCCAGAGACCAATAGGGATAAGATATTTCCAAAATTAGAACTCACTGTCATTTTGATATATTTAGTCATATTGGCATAGACCTTACGCCCTTCAACAAGTCCTTTTTCCAGCACCATGAGATCCTTATCAAGTAGGATAACATCAGCTGTTTCTTTGGCAATATCTACTGCTGTATCAACAGAAATTCCCACATCTGCGACTTTCATAGAAGGAGCATCATTGATCCCATCTCCCATATAGCCTACAGCATGACCATTAGCCTTAAATTGCAAAATAATCCTTGCTTTTTGGTCAGGAGAAAGTTTGGCAAAGACTGTTACCTCCTCCACGGCTTGAGCCAATTCTTGATCACTCATCTGATCAATTTCAGATCCTAACAGCATCTGATTGATATCCAAACCAACCTTTTCACAGACTGCTTGGGTAACTTTTTCGTTGTCTCCCGTCAAAATCTTTGTTTGAACCCCATGTTCTAACAGAGCCTTAATTGCTGGTGCTGCAGATGGTTTAGGAGGATCTAGGAAGGCTAAATAACCAGTTAGAATCATATCCCCTTCATCATCAACTGTATAGGCATGGCCTTCCCTCAAACCTGACTTATAGGCCACTCCCAAGACACGCAAACCTTGTTGATTTAGTTGTCGAACTTCTGCTAAAATTTCTTCTCTAATAGCATCTGTCAATGAAGTAATCACTCCATGGTATTCCGCATGACTGGAAATCGCCAACATTTCCTCTAGGGCACCCTTGGTTACCAAACTAACAACTTCGTGTTCATCCTTAACGATAACACTCATCCGTCTACGTTCAAAATCAAAGGGAAGCTCATCTATTTTTTGAAAAGTTTGAGCCAGATTTTGCAAGAGGGTGTGTTCTTTGGCTTCCTTTTCAGTCCGTTTGATGATAGCTCTGTCCATCAAATTTTTCAAGCCCGTTTGAAAATAAGAATTGAGATAAGCTCGTCTCAAGACGGTCAAATCCAAGCGTCCGTGGATGTCCAAGGGATATTCAAGGACAATTTCGTCTTGGGTTAGAGTTCCTGTCTTATCTGTACACAAAATATCAATCGCCCCTAAGTCCTGTATGGCATTGAGTTTCTTGATAACCACTTTTTCCTTGGCCATAATGATGGAGCCTTTTGCTAGACTGGCCGTGATAATCATAGGAAGCATCTCAGGTGTCAATCCAACACCAACACTCAAAGCAAATACGCCAGCTTCTAACCAATCTCCATCTGTCAAGCCATTAGAAAGAAACACGATGGGAACCATGACCAACATCAAGCGAATCAGGAGCCAAGAAATACTATTCATCTCCCGCTCAAACGAAGTAGGCTCGTCATAGGTGTTCAAAGTCTGCTCAATGGCCCCCATCATGGTATCATCACCAACTGCTAAAACCACGGCCTTGGCACTACCAGACAAGACATTGGTTCCCATAAAGGCGAGCGCTTCTGCTTCTAGCAGACTATCAGATTGTTGAACTGTTGCCTTGGTCAAGGCCAATTTTTCAACCGATTCACTTTCACCTGTCAAGCCAGACTGTTGTACAAAGAAATCGCGCGACTCAAATAAAAGAAGATCTGCTGGAATCATGTCTCCAGCGCTTAATTTAACCACGTCACCCACTACCAAATCATCGATAGGTACTTCTTGGATTTCTCCTTGACGAATGACAGTCGCTGTGTTGACAATCATTTTTGATAGATTAGTCGCAGCCTTATCACTACGGAGTTCTTGGACAAAGCGTATGCCACCAGAAATGAGGACTAGGACAACGATGATAATGGAAGTTGTCGGATCTTCTTGACCTGGTTTTGCCAACCAGACATTGGTCACCAAGGAAATCACAGCGATGACCAGTAAGATGATCGTAAAAGGATTGATAATGGATTCGTAAATCTTTTTGAGGATACTGTCTTCTTGACCCTTTGTGATGGTATTTTCGCCATATAGGTCACGATTTTTCTCCGCCTGCTCCTCAGTCAAGCCTGTTAGACTTGTCTTATAAAAAGATAGAGTTTCGTTTAAAGATGTATGAATAGCTGTTGCTAATCTTTCTTTTGTAGTTTTCATTGGTTTCTCCTATCTGTATGAATGATGTGTTTCATACACAGAGACCAATCACTTTATAAGGACAGAACGACACAAATCAGCGATTGGCTGTGTATGTGCGGTTCCGGATGATCGTCAATTTGCATCGTCTATCTCCTTTCTTTGTTTTAAACAGTAGAAAATCCCACCATAAAATGGCAGGATTAAAAAACTAATAATCTGTTTTTCGTTCAAGCTTTAACTCCATAGGGCAATGTAATGAGCTTAGTCTTGGCCTTCGCGACCAGAACTGTTGACCAACGAGTAGTGTCTCCACTGCTTTGCGGTAGTCATCCGTATCCCTATGGTAGCCTCACCTACCGTTTTCGTCTTTCAGTATAAACCTTTAAAATTTAAAAGTCAATCATTTGAGTTGTTTAACTATTAAATAACTATCAACTCTTTTGGAGCAAGGGTCAACAATTCACAACCTGTCTCTGTAATCAGGATATCATCCTCGATACGAACGCCATATTTGCCTTCGATATAGATACCTGGTTCATCGGTCAAGGCCATACCTGCCTTAATAGTTTCTGTAGAAGTTTGGCTAAAGTAAGGTTCTTCATGGATGTCCAGTCCAATACCGTGTCCAATACCGTGAGTAAAGTAGTCGCCATAGCCTGCTTCGATGATAATATCACGAGGAATTTTGTCAAAGTCTCGGAAACCTAATCCTGCCTTAGCCTGGTCAATCAAGGCTTGGTTAGCTTTCAAAACCGTATTGTAAATCTCTGCTTGCTCGTCGCTAACATGCCCTAGATAGATAGTCCGTGTCATATCACTGACATAGTGGTCATAGAGGCAGCCGAAATCCATGGTAATAGCTTCTCCCAGCTCCACTGGTTTGTGCATAGGATGGGCATGGGGTTTGGAAGAATTGATACCGCTAGCTAGAATTGTGTCAAAAGACAAGCCAGATGCTCCCAACTCACGCATGCGGAAGTCAAGGAAGTTGGCAATCTCAATTTCAGTCTTTCCTGGCTTAATAAAGTCAAGCGCGTCGCGGAAAGCTTGGTCTGAGATAGAACAAGCCTTGCGAATAGCTGCAATCTCCGCCTCATCCTTAATCATTCGAAGACCTTCGACAAACTGAGTTTGTGGAAGCAAGTCCAAACCTGCAAAAGTTGCCTGCATACGGTGATAATAAGAGACTGAAATCTCGTCCTCAAAGCCGATACGAGACAAGCCCATGTCCTTGACAATGCCGGCAATGACAGCCAATTCATCACGGTCAGCCACAATCTCAAAATCACTGGTTTCTTGCTTGGCTGCAATGATATAGCGGGAGTCTGTCACCAAGATCTGACGGTCACGGCTGATAAAGACTGTTCCGTTTGAGCCCCAAAAACCAGTCAAATAATAGATGTTTTTAAGGTTATTGATGATGATGCCATCTAGTTCTTTTTCTTGCATTTTAGCTAGAAATGCTTGTACACGTTTATTCATGATGTAACTTTCCTTTCAAATACTGTCCTGTGTAGCTGGCTTCATTGGCCGCTACTTCTTCTGGAGTTCCTGTTGCGATGATGGTTCCACCACCGACACCGCCCTCAGGTCCCAAGTCGATGATATGATCTGCTGTCTTGATAACGTCTAGATTGTGCTCAATGACGAGGACTGTATTGCCATCGTCTACAAAGCGAGCCAAAACCTTGAGCAAGCGAGCGATATCCTCTGTATGAAGACCTGTCGTCGGCTCATCCAGAATGTAGAAAGATTTTCCTGTCGATCGTTTGTGAAGTTCACTAGCCAGTTTCATACGCTGGGCTTCTCCCCCAGAAAGGGTGGTAGCAGGTTGCCCCAATGTCACATAGCCTAGCCCTACATCCTTGATGGTCTGAAGTTTGCGTTGAATTTTCGGAATGTGTTGGAAAAATTCCACCGCATCATTGACAGTCATGTCCAAGACCTGCGAGATATTCTTTTCCTTATAGTGAACTTCTAGGGTTTCACTATTGTAGCGAGTCCCGTGGCAGACTTCACAAGCCACGTAAACATCTGGCAAGAAGTGCATCTCAATCTTGATAATCCCGTCACCTGAGCAGGCTTCACAACGACCACCCTTGACATTGAAACTGAAACGTCCCTTTTTGTAACCACGAATCTTAGCCTCATTTGTCTGGGCAAAGAGGTCACGTATATCGTCAAAAACTCCCGTATAGGTAGCAGGGTTAGACCTCGGCGTTCGTCCTATAGGGCTCTGATCAATATCAATCAAGCGGTCTACATGCTCAATCCCTGTAATCGTTTTAAACTTACCAGGTTTGTCTGAATTGCGGTTGAGCTTCTGAGCAATAGCTTTTTTGAGAATGCTATTGATTAGGGTCGATTTCCCTGAGCCCGACACCCCTGTCACTGCGATGAATTTTCCTAGTGGGAAGCGAGCTGTGACATTTTGCAGGTTGTTCTCACGCGCTCCCGTCACCTCGATAAAACGACCATTACCAACACGGCGTTCTTCTGGTACTGGAATGGCACGTTTGCCTGACAAGTACTGACCTGTGATAGACTTACTATTACGAGCTACCTGTTTAGGCGTACCTGCAGCGACAATCTCCCCACCAAAAACACCGGCACCGGGACCAACGTCAATCAGATAATCCGCCTCGCGCATGGTATCTTCATCATGTTCCACTACTATGAGAGTATTACCCAAATCACGCATCTTTTTGAGACTGGCAATCAGGCGATCATTATCCCTCTGGTGGAGCCCAATCGATGGCTCATCTAGGATATAGAGGACGCCTGATAGGTTGGAACCAATTTGTGTTGCCAAGCGAATACGCTGACTCTCACCACCCGAAAGGGTTCCTGCTGAACGTGACAGAGTCAGATAGTTTAGACCCACGTTATTAAGGAAAGTCAAACGGTCCTTGATTTCCTTGAGAATAGGGCGAGCAATGATGGCTTCATTTTCAGATAGAGTCAACTGGCTTACCAAGTCCAAGTGGTCTGCGATAGACAGGTCTGAAATTTCTCCGATATGTGGCCCGTTCTCGCCACCCACACGGACAGACAAGGCCTGGTCATTGAGGCGATAGCCGTGACAGGTTCCGCAGGTCAGCTCATTCATGTAAAGGCGCATCTGGGTGCGGGTGTAGTCACTATTAGTTTCATGGTAACGACGTTTGATATTATTGACAACTCCTTCAAACGGAATGTCAATATCGCGTACACCACCAAATTCATTTTCATAGTGAAAATGGAATTCCTTGCCATCTGATCCATAGAGAATCAAGTTCTTATCCTCTTCTAACAAGTCCTCAAAAGGCTTATCCATATCCACTCCAAAGGCTGTCATAGCCTGCTCTAGCATGTTTGGATAGTAGTTGGATGAGATAGGATTCCAAGGAGCCAAGGCTCCCTCACGTAAGGTTTTACTGGCATCTGGTACTACCAAATCAGTATCCACCTCCAGCTTGATGCCCAAGCCGTCACACTCACTACAAGAGCCAAAAGGAGCATTGAAAGAGAAGAGACGAGGCTCTAACTCTGGAACAGTAAAGCCACAAACTGGACAGGCATAATGCTCAGAGAACAACAACTCAGAGTCGTCCATAGTGTCGATAATGACATAACCTTCAGCGATACGAAGGGCAGCCTCAATGGAATCAAAGAGACGACTACGAATACCATCCTTGATAACAATACGGTCAACCACAACATCAATATTGTGTTGCTTGCTCTTAGACAACTCTGGCACTTCGGTCACATCATAGACTTCCCCATCCACACGGACACGGACATACCCATCTTTCTGAACCTTCTCGATAACACTCTTATGTTGGCCTTTTTTCTTGCGGATGACAGGGGCCAAAATCTGCAAGCGCTGGCGTTCTGGCAATTCCAAAACCTTATCCACAATTTGCTCCACAGAAGAAGCCTTGATAGCTCCATGCCCGTTGATACAGTAAGGCGTCCCCACACGCGCGTAGAGGAGACGCAGATAGTCATTGATTTCAGTCGTTGTTCCCACTGTCGAGCGAGGGTTTTTGCTAGTCGTTTTCTGGTCGATGGAAATAGCTGGGCTGAGGCCATCAATGGCATCTACATCAGGCTTCTCCATATTTCCCAAGAATTGACGAGCGTAGGCTGACAAACTCTCCACATAGCGACGTTGACCCTCCGCATAGAGGGTATCAAAGGCCAGACTGGATTTCCCTGAACCTGACAAACCAGTCACTACAACCAGCTTGTCTCGTGGAATCTCCACATCAATATTTTTTAAATTATGGGCACGCGCCCCATGAATGACAATTTTATCTTGCATCTTTGTTCTTTCTAGTCCATTATTGCTTACCATTATACCAAAAAAAGTGAGATTCTATTACCCAAAAGGCCGATTTTGTAGTATAATAGTACGGTGTGAAAAAATCTGAAAAATGAGAAAGGATAAGGGATATGAAACAAGTTTTTCTCTCTACAACAACTGAATTTAAAGAGATCGATACGCTTGAACCGGGTACTTGGATCAATCTCGTCAATCCGACTCAAAATGAATCACTCGAAATCGCTAACGCCTTCGATATTGATATTGCCGACCTCCGAGCACCGCTCGATGCGGAAGAAATGTCTCGTATTACCATTGAAGACGAGTACACCCTGATTATCGTTGACGTGCCTGTCACAGAAGAAAGAAATAACCGCACCTACTACGTCACCATCCCGCTTGGTATTATCATCACTGAGGAAACCATTATCACTACGTGTTTGGAACCATTACCAGTCCTTGATGTCTTTATCAACCGTCGTTTGCGTAATTTCTATACCTTCATGCGCTCACGTTTTATCTTCCAGATTCTCTATCGCAATGCAGAACTTTACCTAACAGCCCTTCGTTCGATTGACCGTAAGAGTGAACAAATCGAAAGTCAACTGCATCAATCAACTCGTAATGAAGAATTGATTGAGCTCATGGAATTGGAAAAAACTATCGTCTATTTCAAGGCTTCCCTCAAAACAAATGAGCGTGTGATTAAGAAATTGACCAGCTCAACCAGCAATATCAAGAAATACCTTGAGGACGAAGACCTGCTTGAAGATACCCTGATTGAAACCCAACAGGCCATCGAGATGGCAGACATTTATGGAAACGTCTTGCATTCTATGACAGAGACCTTCGCCTCTATCATTTCTAACAACCAGAACAACATCATGAAAACCTTGGCCCTTGTGACCATCGTCATGTCCATCCCAACCATGGTCTTTTCTGCCTACGGGATGAACTTTAAGGATAATGAAATCCCCCTAAACGGCGAGCCAAATGCCTTCTGGTTAATCGTCTTTATCGCCTTTGCTATGAGTGTCTCGCTCACTCTCTATCTCATCCATAAAAAATGGTTCTAAGAGGAGTTCCTATGTCTCAGATTGATCTACAAAAATTAACCAAGAAAAACCAAGAGTTTGTCCACATCGCTACCCAACAATTCATCAAAGATGGGAAAACAGATGCTGAAATTAAGGCTATTTTTGAGGAAGTTATTCCCCAAATCCTTGAAGAGCAAGCCAAAGGTACGACCGCTCGTTCCCTCTATGGCGCACCGACTCACTGGGCTCATAGCTTCACTGTCAAGGAGCAATATGAAAAAGAGCATCCAAAAGAAAATGATGATCCAAAACTCATGATTATGGACTCGGCTCTTTTCATCACTAGCCTCTTTGCCCTCGTCAGCGCCCTTACAACCTTCTTCTCAGCAGATCAGGCTATCGGTTACGGTTTGATTACCCTTCTGCTAGTTGGACTGGTTGGTGGATTTGCCTTCTACTTGATGTACTACTTTGTTTACCAATATTATGGACCAGACATGGATCGCAGTCAACGCCCACCTTTCTGGAAATCTGTACTGGTTATCCTAGCTTCTATGTTCCTTTGGTTGCTTGTCTTCTTTGCAACAAGCTTCCTACCAGCTAGCCTTAACCCAGTACTGGCTCCATTGCCACTAGCTATTATCGGAGCGGCCCTCCTAGCTCTTCGCTTCTATCTCAAGAAACGCTTGAACATCCGAAGCGCAAGCGCGGGCCCATCACGTTATTAAGAAAAGTGAAAAGCTATGGCATATAGTCAATCTTTAGCTAAGCAGATTCGAAAAATTCTAGCACTCAAACTTCCTCCCCAAATTTTCGAAGAAGAGTTAGAAGAAAAGAAACTGTTTGGTGGTCTGGCCTTTATAATTCGTGGGAAAATGGTCCTTACTGTCAGTTCCAGAAAGGACGAGCTGGTTATGGTGAGAATTGGCAAAGAAACGGAAAAGCAAGTTCTACCCCGAACAGGAGCTCATACCACATTGATGAGAGGGCGACCTTATCATGGCTATATAGACCTAGATATCGAAGGTCAAAAAGAACTTCCTTACTGGATTGATTTAGCCCTCTCCTATAATCAAGAGTTGACCAAGTAACTCATATCTAGTGAGATTAGAAAAACGAAAAGCAACTGCACAGGCGGTTGCTTTTTCACTTGCTTTCTTGAGATTCAATAGTACTTCTGACTCTAATTCCTATAGTTTTCTCTCATTTTTTGTGATAGAATAGGCTCATACTCAATGAAAATCAAAGAGCAAACTAGGAAGCTAGCCGCAGGCTGTACTTGAGTACGGCAAGGCAAAGCTGACGTGGTTTGAATTTGATTTTCGAAGAGTATCAATCTATTTCTAGGAGGATGAGATATGGTTTCTACTGTTGGTATTGTTAGTTTATCTAGTGGCATTATAGGAGAAGACTTTGTCAAACACGAAGTGGATTTGGGTGTCCAACGTCTCAAGGACTCAGGACTTAATCCTATCTTTTTACCCCATTCGTTAAAAGGCTTAGACTTTATCAAGGACCATCCTGAAGCGCGTGCAGAGGATTTGATGCAAGCCTTTTCCGATGATAGCATCGACATGATCCTATGTGCCATCGGTGGAGACGATACCTATCGTTTGTTGCCCTATCTTTTTGAAAATGACCAACTAGGAAAAGTTATCAAACAAAAGATTTTTCTTGGCTTCTCAGATACAACCATGAACCATCTCATGTTGCATAAACTAGGAATCAAGACTTTTTATGGGCAATCCTTTTTAGCAGATATTTGTGAATTGGACAAGGATATGTTGCCCTATAGCTTTCACTACTTTAAAGAATTGATTGAGACTGGAAGAATCTCAGAAATCCACCCTAGTGACGTTTGGTATGAGGAACGAACTGATTTTAGTCCCAAGGCTCTGGGGACAGCTCGTGTCAGTCATGCAAACACTGGTTTTGACTTGTTGCAAGGAAATGCCCAGTTCGAGGGAGAAATCCTCGGTGGGTGTCTCGAATCCCTCTACGATATCTTTGACAATTCTCGATACGCAGATAGCACTGACCTCTGCCAAAAGTACAAACTCTTCCCTGACTTATCAGACTGGGCAGGAAAAATCCTCTTGCTAGAAACAAGCGAAGAAAAGCCTGAGCCGGAATACTTCAAAAAAATGTTGCGGACTTTAAAGAACACTGGTATATTCGAGGTCATCAGTGGACTCTTGGTCGGAAAACCTATGGATGAAACTTTCTATGACGACTATAAAGAGGCACTATTGGATATTATTGACAGCAATATCCCGATTGTCTATAATCTGAATGTCGGCCACGCAACTCCAAGAGCAATTGTACCCTTTGGGGTCCATGCTCATGTAGATGCACAGGAACAAGTCATTCGCTTTGACTATAACAAAAAATAAATAGTTTCTCTATTTTTGTGCTTTTGTATTCGTTTTCGTTACAATTTGTATCTGAATTTATTGCATTTCGCTAATTTCTATGTTATCCTTTTGAAGGAGGTGTATATGACAAAACAAAAAATTAATCGAATCGTAGGTTCTATTGGTGCCTTTATTGGAATTATAGTATTTATTGCCTACATACCTCAAATTATCGCTAATTTACAGGGAAATAAAGCTCAACCATTTCAACCTTTATCAGCTGCTATATCTTGCTTAATCTGGGTTATTTATGGATGGACAAAGGAACCTAAGAAGGATTGGATACTAATCATTCCAAATTCAGCTGGTGTTATTTTAGGTGGAATCACTTTTTTGACTTCACTCTAACAAATCTAATAGTATATATAAAAAGCTGGGAAAAATTTCTCAGCTTTTTTCTATATTCTCAGATATGCTAGTGACCGCTTTTCCACTCACAATCGTTCTCGTGGTCATCAACTAGCCCTGCAGCCTGTAGAAAAGACAAGACGGCGACTGGGCCTGTGAACTTGAAGCCTCGTTTTTTGAGATCTTTGGCTAATTTTTCAGACAAAGGTGTTTTAGCTGGGGCTTGGCGGTAATCGGGAACATCGTTAACGATCGTTTTCCCCTCAACAAAAGACCAAAGATAGGCATCAAAAGAGCCGTACTCTGCCTGTAGTCGTAGAAAGGCTTGGGCGTTAGCGCGTGTAGCAAAAATCTTGGCTCTATTTCGGATAATGGCTGGATTCTCCAGCAAGTTTTCCAATTCGGTGTCGGTCATCTCTGCGACTGCGTGAATGTGATAGCCATGAAAGGCTTCTCGGAAAGCTTGGCGTTTGTTGAGCACCGTTTCCCAAGACAGGCCTGCCTGATAGGTTTCCATACACAACAACTCAAACAATGCTTGGTCATCATGGAGAGGCTGCCCCCACTCCTCATCATGATAGGCAATGTAGAGCTGATTGGTCATCTTGACCCACGAACAACGTTTTGTCATGTTCTGCTCCTATTTGACCAACATTTTAAGGGCCGACTTGATATAGTTCTCAGCTGTATCTGTCGTTCCTTCAAAGAATTTCTTGATTTTCTTAAGCTCAGTTGCCTTGTAGCCCAGTGCCAACATGGCTTCCATAGCTTCTTCCAGTTCTTGGTTTTCAGCACTGGCTTGGACTGCCACCTTGGCAGGAAGGTCATCTCCTGCAACTACTACCTTACCTTCCAAGTCCAGCACCATCTGCTGGGCTGTTTTCTTGCCAATTTTAGGGAACTTGGTCAAGTAGGTGATGTTCTTGGTTTCGATGGCTTGAACCAAGCCAGCATTGTCATCAGCAGCGATAATAGCGAGAGCTGATACAGGGCCAATCCCAGAGACCGAAATCAGACTAAGAAAGAGCTTTTTCTCATCTTCTGAGCGAAATCCATAAAGCAGATGGGCATCCTCACGCACGACATGATGAACATAAATCTGAGCTTCTTGATTCACCTGACCTGAGTGGGCATAAGGATTGGCCACATGCAAGATATAGCCGATACCGTTGACTTCAAGAACAATGTATTTGGCAGTAATTTTGGTAATGATTCCTTTTAGATATTCGTACATAGTTTTCCTTTTAGTTTAATATTTCCCCAATTCACGGAGACTGGTGTGATTTTCCTGAATACGTCGGAACATCTTTTCCATATCCGACTTGGTAAAATGCACCAAAACAGGGCGTCCATGGGGACAGTTATAGGGATTGTCACATTGAGAGAGCTGATAAAGGAGCTGTCTGGCTGAATGATCATCGATACGATGATTGGCCTTGATGGACCGCTTGCAGGACATCATAATAGCCAACTCTGCTCGGTATTTCTTGATCGAAACTTCCTTGGTCAAAAGGAGCATGTCGCACATCTCATAGATGCCTGATTCAATCTCTTCTTCTGCCATCCAAATAGGATGTTCACGTAGGATGAATTGATTTTCCCCGTACTCTGCTAGAAAGACGCCTACTTCCTCCAAAAGTGCCATTCTTTCCTTGAGACGGAGGGCATCATCCGCTGGAAATTCAAAGATATAGGGCACTAGGAGTTGCTGCTGGCTCTGGTCAACATTGCCAATGCTTTCACGATATTCCTCATATTTAACCCGTTCCTGAGCCGCATGTTGGTCTATGATGTAGAGCCCATCTCTCCCTTGGGCAAAGAGATAAGTCCCGTGCATTTGCCCGAAAAATTCCAACTCTGGGAAGCTTGATGATTCTTCTCGCTCCAGCTTGTCATAGGCCTTATCCAAACTGACTAAATCTAGCTCTGGGTGATCTAGCTGATCGTAGTTAGCAGGTTTTCTCTCTGCAAAATGCAGTTTTGCTGGCTTGGTTAGCTGATCCAAGGTTTCTTTGGCAAATAAAGTCAAATCCTGTCCTTCATCAGTCAATTCTACCTGATAATCAGCTACTTCAGCTTGACTAGGTCTTGTCGGCTCAGTTTGCTCATAGTAGAGCGTATTTTCTTTGAGTGGGAGAATGGTCTGCTCCACCTTCTCACGATTGCGCACGGTCGATTTGGCAAGATTTTCCAAGGCATCAGGTATCAAAGTTTGCTCCTTGAGACTATTTGCAATAGCTTCTGAGACAAGCGTCATCAATTCTTTTTCCTTGGAAATTCGCACCTCTTGCTTGGTTGGATGCACATTGACATCCGCTAGATAAGGATCGATATGAATGTGAATGACAGCCAGTGGAAAACGACCTACCATAAGCTTACTACCATAGCCGTCAAGAATAGCACGATTGAGTAAAAAGTTCTTGATATAACGGCCATTGATGAAGAGGCTGATATAGTTGCGATTAGCTCGAGTCAATTCAGGCAAGGACACAAAGCCAGAAATTTCGAAATCAAGGTCAGAATTCTCAATTTCAATCATCTTCTTGGCACTCGCCAAACCATAAATTCCTGCGATTGCTTGTCGCAGTTGACCAGTCCCTGCTGTTCGCGTCATTTCCTTACCATCACTGATCAAACTAAAAGAAATCTCAGGATGGGCCAAGCCCAGACGGTTAACAATATCAATGATATGAGACAGCTCCGCTTGCTGACTCTTCATATACTTGAGGCGAGCAGGCGTATTGAAAAAGAGGTCCTCCACACAAACCTTGGTTCCCACAGGACTAGTCGCTGGGATGACTTCTTCAACTTCTCCCCCACGCGCGACTAGCTTGGTCCCGTGACTTGCGCCATCCACCGCAGTCAACAGAGTTAAGACACTAACAGACGCTATAGAAGGTAGGGCTTCACCACGAAAACCAAGCGTGCGAATTCGAAAGAGGTCTGCTTGATTTTTTATCTTACTGGTCGCATGACGACGCAAGGCCAATCCCACCTCATCGTGGGCAATTCCATGACCATTATCTGTGATTTGAATCTTCTTGAGACCAGACTCTTCAATCTCAATGATAATCTGACTAGAACCCGCGTCAATAGCATTTTCTACCAACTCTTTGACCACACTGGCAGGACGTTCAATGACCTCTCCAGCCGCGATTTGGTTTGCCAGCACCTCTGGCAATTCAATAATATGAGACATTTTTCAGCCCCTTTCTATATCTATTTTCCTAGAAATTGATTAGTGCTATTATACCATATTTCAGATAGGACAGAAAAGCAAGCACCACATAGGAGCCAAATCCCTCCACATAGACAAAGGCTCTTGCCATAGGATATAAAATAGTGTTTAATAAAGGTGTACAAGAAGTGATCACAATTTTGTATGAAAAACAAGGAGAGAAATTTATGAAAGTAGAACTACAGATTAGTGAAACTTACGAAGAGGAAAAGCTGATTGTTCAAGCACCTCAGCCGACAGATAAAGTCCAGAAAGTCATCGAGTTCGCAGAAAATTTGGATCTAACAGAAAAAATCAAAGGGAAAATCGATAATCAGGTCTATCTCGTTGAGATTAGCAAGATTCAACGCTTCTATATCGAGAATCGGAAGGTTCTAGCAGAAACCGCGAGTCAGACCTACAGCATTGATTTGCGACTCTATCAGGTCCTTGAAATTCTGCCAACCAATTTTATCCAAATTTCCCAATCAGAAATCATCAATATCGATTCCATCTCTCATCTCAAGCTCACCCCCAACGGCCTAGTAGAGATTTTCTTGAAAAACGAAAGCTTCACCTACTCTTCACGCCGTTATCTAAAAACCATCAAGGAGAAATTAGAATTATGAAAAAACAAACCTTCCACGACGCAGCTACTGGTGTCCTCATCGGTCTCATCCTCTCTATCATCTTTTCACTCATTTATGCACCAAGTACCTACGCCCCGTTAAGTCCCGACTCTCTCATCGGACAAATGATGGCTCAACATCAGGTTCACGGTGCCTTGGTCTTGCTCTACTGCACACTTATCTGGGCAGCCATTGGTATTCTCTTCAACTTTGGTAAACGATTATTCAGCCGTGACTGGAGCATGCTTCGTGCGACTCTGACTCATTTTTTCCTCATGCTAGTAGGCTTTATCCCACTAGCAACCCTAGCAGGTTGGTTCCCCTTCCACTGGATTTTCTATCTCCAACTCATTATCGAGTTTGCGATTGTCTATCTCATCATCTGGGCTATTCTCTATAAAAGAGAGGCTAAAAAAGTAGATCACATCAATCAACTCTTGGAGCATAAAAAGTAAGAACCTCATAATAAGCAAAACCGAGAAAGAAACTTCTCGGTTTTTCTGTATCCTGCTGCACCTTTCTATCATAGCGGTTATTTTCAGATCTTCTTTGTAAATTTTCTGTAATTTTCTATCTTTTTTCAAAATATTCTTGCATTTTCCTAAAGTTTTTTGTAGAATATAGATTACATATCCAGATTATTCTGAAAATTCAAAAAGGAGTATTTATCATGTCGCAAGCTATTTCGTTAAATCAATCAACCTGGACAAGTAAACTAAAAGCAATGGGACCTGGAATCCTAATGGCTTCTGCCGCTGTTGGAGGTTCTCACATTGTATCTTCTACTCAAGCTGGTGGTTCTTATGGGTGGTCGCTACTCCTCTTGGTCATCTTAGCCAATGTCTTTAAATATCCATTTTTCCGTTTTGGTGCTGAATACACCGCTGATACTGGAAAGACTTTGGTTGAAGGTTATGCCGAAAAAGGAAAACTCTATCTCTGGATTTTCTTTATCCTCAATATCTTTTCGGCTATGGTCAACACAGCTGGTGTCGCCATTCTGTGCTCAGCTATCATCGCCAGCGCCTTCCCAATGATCGGTCTTAGCATCACTCAGTGGTCCCTCATTCTCGTTGCCATCATTTGGGCTATGTTACTCTTTGGAGGCTACAAACTCTTAGACGGCATGGCAAAATGGATCATGTCAGCTTTGACCATTGCAACTGTTCTTGCAGTTATCATCGCGGCGGTCAAGCATCCAGAATACAGTTCTAATTTTGTCGAGAAAACACCTTGGCAAATGGCAGCTCTACCCTTCATCGTTTCCCTCTTAGGGTGGATGCCGGCTCCTATTGAAATTTCAGCTATCAATTCACTTTGGTCTGCTGAAAAGAAAAAGACCGTCAACTTTAACACAGAGGACGCTCTATTTGACTTTAACGTTGGTTACATTGGAACAGCCATCCTAGCTGTGTTCTTTGTAGCACTGGGAGCACTAATTCAGTATCCTACAGGGCAAGCAGTTGAAGCCGCTTCAGCCAAATACATCTCTCAATTCGTGGGCATGTATGCCTCTGTTCTTGGAGAATGGTCCCGTTACTTGATTACTTTTATTGCCTTCCTATGTATCTTTGGAACAGTTATCACTGTTATCGATGGTTACTCTCGTGTCAATCAGGAATCTCTCCGACTGCTAATCAGTCAAAAAGAAGACAATCGTAAATCTTTGAACATCTGGATGACCATTACTGCTATTATCGGTATCGTCATTATCAAGTTCTTCGCTGGTCAAGTTTCAACCATGCTCCGCTTTGCCATGATTGGTTCTTTCCTGACAACACCATTCTTCGCTCTTTTAAACTACGCCTTGGTAACGCGTGAAAACAAAAATCTTCCTTCTTGGCTCAAACACCTTGCCATTGCAGGATTGATTTTCCTCTTTGGCTTCGCCATCTTCTTTATCTATGCACTCGCAATCGGAAAAGCAGGATAACTAACAAGCTCTAGATGAAGATAAGGTTTCATTTTAAGAGAAAATTCAGCAAATATTTCTATGATAAAAAGCATAAGAACAAGGTTTTGAAGACCTGAACTTATGCTTTTTTACGTTCTCAAAGACTGTTTATACTCAAAAAACAGTTGAACAACTTCAACCACCTCTTATAAGAACTTTATACTATTCGAGAATCTCTTCAAACCACGTCAGCTCTATCTGCAACCTCAAAGCTGTGCTTTGAGCAACCTGCGACTAGCTTCCTAGTTTGCTCTTTGATTTTCATTGAGTATTAATTCTCTCTTTCCAACTCATACAAATCTGCGATAATAGCTGCGACACGTTTGATATCTCCCAGCATACCTCGCATTTCAAAGTCAGCCAATACAGGGAAACCAAAACGTTGACTGTATTGCTTGGCTGTCAGGCAGTATTGGTTATTAAAGTTACGATTTCCTGAACCAACCACACCAAAACACTTACTAGCATTGTCACCATAGGCGATAAAATCCCCCACTGGTGTCGTCAAAATCTCAACATCTCCGTTATCCACGCCATTCCCACCTTCGAGGTAAGTAGGCAAAAAAGCAACATAGGGATGATCCATTTCATAGAAATCGTGACCTTCCTTTACCAAATCCTTAATATGAATCTTTTGAACCTCAATTCCCTCGTACTGGGACAAGAGATAGTCTTTCAAGCGTGTCACAAAACTCTCAGTGTTACCACTCAGACTGATATAAACTAAAGAAATTGTATTCATATGTACCTCCATGATTTTATTTTTAATCGAAAAAGAACTACCAAGATTGTAACTTGATAGCTCTTTTTTGTCAATACTTAAGCAACTTCTTCTGTTTCCTCTTCTTCAGCCAAGGTTTTCTGTTGACGCCAAATCTTGTAGAAGACAAGAGCTAGGAAAAGAACATTGATGACGATAGAGAGAATGCTAACGGCTTGTGAAATAACACTTATCCCTAAACGCATGCTTTCATCGTGAACTAACTGCACAGCGTCCTGTAAACCAACATAGCCATAAATCGAACCAATAATGGCTAGCAAAACATAGCCGACATAAGTATAGTTTGCATATTGCAAATTCTTACGAACAAGGAAGACAATCGCTACTGCAACTAAAATAGCAGATAGCACAATCAAGGCCATATTAAAAATAGAATGAGTTGATTCTGCTACTCTATAGGTGTAATTAAGCTGGTCTTCTAATTGCTGAGCACTGACCCCTGCAACTTGTTTCTGAGCGGCACGAAGAGCTTCTTTGCTAGGCAAGGGACTCAACATTCCAAACAGAGACATAGCTGAAATAAGAGCAGACAAGATTAGCAAGACCCATAGATAAATTGGTTTCTTTTTCATAATAGAACCTCCTGATGTTATTATTGATATTATAGCACTTTTTGTAAAGGGATACAAATATTATAGTGTCGTTTCTACCTGTTTTCGGTAAGCTTTTGGCGATTTTCCGCACAATTTTCGGAACACTTTATAGAAATATCCAACATTACTGTAACCAACAGCATAACAAATATCTTCGATACTGTCACTGGTTGAAAGTAAGAGCTGTTGGGCAGCCTTAATGCGTTGTTTGTTTAGTAATTCTGCGAAGGTCGAATTGGTTTCACGCTTAATCAACTGTCCCAGATAGACAGGATTGATAAAGAGATCCTTACTGATATCCTTGAGAGAGAGTTCTTTTTGATAATCACGCCCAATCACTTCCAGCACACTGACCACATTTTCATTCATTCGATATTGCCCAAAGAAGCGAGTCAGAGTTTCCTTGATATAAAGAACCAATTCATCGAAGGATTGAATAGCATGAATGGTTTTGACAATGTCCGTCATATCATCAGCTTTGAGATGTTCAAACAAGTGGAAAACATCCATAACAAACTGGATAAAAAGCTGTTTGGTAATCGGAACACGGGGTGTATTTTCAAGAACCACTTTCTCCAAAAGATTTAACTCTTCTACAATTTGATTGAGATTTCCCTGAATGATAACCCTATAAATCGGTTCGTAATAGGCGAAGAGGCTCTCCGACTGCTGCAGATTTACAGAGCCGTAAAAGAGGGCTTTCTCAGCATTCAGCTTCCAACGTTCAAAATGTTCTTGATAAGGGGCTTCAAAGGGAGTAACGACTAAACCATCTAGGGGTTGGTCAGAAATGAAAATCTGCCAGTCTTGACCCAAGACATAGTAGGGAATGGTGAAAGAACCTTGTTTTTCCTTGGATAGACCTATCCACCAATTCTCCTTACCTCCTAAATAACTGACAAATCCAGCCTCGTCTAAATCTTGACTGAGGGTCTGACTTTTCTTTCCTCTCTCGCCAAGCTGACCTGCAATCTTCTCCAGCAGATTTCCTAACTCTACCTTATCAACAGGCTTGACCAAATAGTCCACCACACTAAGGTTCATTGCTCTTTTTACATAATCAAACTCCTGATAACCTGAAAGCAGGATATAGGCTGCATCTGGTAAGATTTCTTTCATCTCCCGAATCATATCAAGTCCTGTTTTGTCGGGCATATTGACATCTGAAATGATGACATCGACGGGATTTTCCTGAACATATTCTAGGGCTTCATCGGCATGACTGGCTGTTGCGACGACCTCCATATCCCACTTATCAAAGGGAATCAAACGTTTCAGACCTTCCGTCACCATGTACTCATCATCTACTAATAATACTTTATACATTTTCTCCCTTTCTACTCATCTTGAATTGTAATACGATACTGAACACCGGCTCGCTCCGCAGACTCTATAGTAATAGCATAGCGGTCCCCAAAATAGAGCACAAAACGCTCATGTACATTGGTAATCCCGATAGACTGCTTTTGATCACTGTAACTGGCTTGGTGTTCAAAATGTCTCTGACTTAATTTTTCTCGAATACTTGCCAGTTTTTCAACCGACATTCCACGGCCATTATCGACCACCAAAATTTCTACAAAACCATCCTGTTTAAGAGCCTTGATGCTAATCACATTATCTGTCCGTCTATGGTCAACACCATGCGCGAAATAGTTTTCTACCAGCGGTTGTAAGGTAAACTTAGGAATCTTCATATTCTCTAGCTCTGGGTCTGTCTTGAAACCATAGGCAATGGACTTGGGATAGCGAACCATGCAGAGATAGCTGTATTTACGACAAAATTCTAATTCCTGTTTGAGAAGGGTCTCTCTTTCGTCGGAAATATTGTTACGCAAGAGACTACTGAATTCATAAATGATATCTGCCAACTCATCTTGACTTTGCATAACTGCATACATGCGCAAGAACTCCAGCGTATTATACATAAAATGAGGATTGATTTGCGCCTGCAAGGCCCGCATATTGGCATCTTTTTGACTAAGCTCTAACTGATAAATATCATGGATATTCTTTTCCAAGCGATCCAACATATCATTGGTCGTCTCCGCGATTAGGAGCAATTCCTGATCCTTTTCAAGCGTATCAATGCGAAGACCTTCTTGTCCTTTGGCAATAGCTTGGATGGAATCCACCAGGTCCACTACCTGCTTTTGATAATTAGCAAAGGTCTGCCTCAACGTCAGATAAAGAATGACAATAAAAAGAAGGCTCAAACCCACAATCAAAGCAGAGCTGGTCACCGTTCCTTGTAAAACAAAATTTTTGGGAACTGCCACCTGAACCTGATATCCATGAGAGGTAAAACCGACAAACCAGTTCTCATGTTCCCTATTGACCCTCTCACCAATATGAAAAATCTCCGTATCAAATGGTGATGTCACAGTCACAGCCATCGGGATATGACCTCGGGTATTGTCAATGGCATGATATAAGACTTCTGAATCCAAGGAGATGTAAATCACTCCTATAGATTGATCCGTTGCTGGGTCCAGAACTGGAATGCCAAAACTATTGGCCTCTGGTTTAAAGGCCTCAGCAGGCAAGATATGACCACTTCTTTTATCCCTTGTTGAAACATAAACTTCTTTAAAATCCTGCAAGACGATTGCAACACCCGTTATAGAGTCATTTTGAACATAAAGATCATCAATGTTTTCATACAGAGAGATAGAAGTTGACGAAGCTGCTTGATGCTCCAATAGCCAATAAAAATACTCAGAAGTTGACAAGCTAAAGTACTTATAAACCCCTTGTATCCGGTCTTGATTGGCTACTAAATCTTGCGCCAGTTGGGCTGACTCCCGATAATAATACTCCACCTCATCGACTGTTCGAGTGGTTACACGTTGGGCTACTCTTTGAGCTTCCTTTTCCCGTGAATCCCAGTCAGCGTAAGAGAGTAAGATTGCAAAACTCGCAATAATAATCATCATAACTGAACTGTAGGTTCTTAGAAGCGTATGTAGCCAAAACTGCTTCATTCTATTTTGTCGCCAATTTTTCATGGATACTTTCATAGACCGGTTCCAACATATCACTGATAAAGAAATGCCACATCCCAATTCCTACAAATAAAAGTAGGGCAGGCATATAGTAACCAATTGCCACAAGTAGCACTGTCCCAAGGAGAACCTTGGCCACAGCCGCTAGGCTCATAAAGATGCCAATCAAGGATAGTTTGAGACTATTTCGATAGGACAAATCAAAATAAACTTGTAATTTCAAAGATACTGTATAAGCCAAAAAGATCAGGGCAACTACTAGGACATTCAAAAAGGTCGCAATCAAATGAATAATAGTCTGATGAGGCAATTGCACCAAGAGATACAGGCCATAGACCAAAACTAGATCCACCCCTAAAAAGCTATAGAAAATCAGGTTGCTTGAGACGAAATTTTGCTTATAAAGAGACCACGCCTCCTTCAAACTGTATTCCCGAAAGCTATAACCATGTTCTGCATATAGGCTCATCAAGGTGGCACTAGCCGGCGCTAGACCAAGGATAATCCCTCCTGCTAAAGTTAATAGCCAAAAGAAGGCTGTCGCAATCATCCCTAAAAAGAAACGATTAAAGACAAAGTCTAAAAATCTCCCCATAATATCCCCCTAAAAATAACTATGAAACTATTATATCATATTTCAAGCGTTTTCAAAAAATTCTAGTATCCATTTACAATCCCACCAAACCATGGTAAAATGAGAATTGTGAAAAAATGATCAGGAGACAATTCATGAAGAAATCTATCTTAACTACACTGCTTTTTGCAGTTCTTTACTTCCTCTGCATGGGGGTTGGTGTCCTTTTGGGCAATCTCTTTGACCAAACTGGAAACATGTTTTATGCGCCTGCCTTTACTGCCCTTGTCGGCGGTAGCGTCTATATGATTCTGGTCGCAAAAGTTCCACGCTTTGGAGCCATTACCACTATCGGCCTTGTCATTGCTCTCTTTTTCTTGGGAACTAAACACGGTGCTGGTGCCTTCCTTCCTGGAATTATCTGTGGCCTCCTAGCAGATGCAGTAGCTAGCCTCGGAAAATACAAGGACCAAACAAAGAACTTTCTTTCTTTTATTATTTTTGCCTTCAGCTCAACTGGCCCAATCTTACTTATGTGGATTGCGCCCAAAGCCTATATGGCAACCCTTCTAGCAAGAGGAAAATCCCAAGAATATATCGACCGTATCATGGTCGCGCCAAACCCTGGAACCATCCTTCTATTTATAGCAAGTATTGTCATCGGAGCCCTAGTGGGTGCCTTAATTGGACAAACCTTGAGTAAAAAATTGGCACAGAAAATCTGATTACTAAAAAAGAGCCAGGCGGCTCTTTTTTATTTATGGCTCAATTTCTTGGTCAAGAAGTCTCCCAAGAATTGGATCGCAAAGATAATCAAAATGATAATGATGGTTGCTAAGATGGTCACATCGTGATTGTAGCGGTTAAATCCATAAGCGATAGCTACGTTACCGATACCACCAGCTCCAACCGCACCGGCCATAGCTGTTTCACCAACAAGGGAAATCAAGGTCACAGTCGTCACACGAATCAAATCTGGCAGACCTTCTGATAGGTAAACACCCACGATATCCCAGAATGTCGCTCCGCTAGCTTGAGCCGCCTCAATGACACCACCATCTAGCTCAGCCAATACCACCTGTACTTGACGGGCAAAGAAGGCAAAGACCGCAAAAGATAGCGGTACGATAGCCGCATTTGGACCAATGCTTGTTCCTACGATTAGATGAGAGAAGGGTGACAAGACTGCCAAGAGAATGATAAATGGAACCGCACGGAAAATAGACGTGATTTTATCTAAAATCCAGAAAACGACCTTATTTTCCAAGACACCACCTGGCGCTGTCAAGACAAGGAAGAGACCTGCCACTAGCCCCAAGAAACCTCCGATGATGAAGGAAAGAACTGTCATATAGAGGGTTAGGTAGATGGCTGTTCCCCAGCCTGCTTGACCAGCCCAGCCCATTTTATAAACATTTGGTAAATAGGTTTGAATCAATGATTCCATCTTACTGTCCTCCCTTCAATACTTTTAGTTGTACGCCTGCTTGACGAATGGCTTCTTGGGCACCTGCTAGCGCTGCTTTTTCACCTGACAAGACCACAACTAATTCTCCAACAGGAGTACCATCGAGGATTTCAATATTTCCATAGAGGATATTAGCCGTTACTTGATAATGCTTGTACAATTCATTCAAAAGTGGCTCGTCTGTTGAAGCACCTGCATACTTGAGTTGAACTAAAAGACTGTTTTCAGACAGATGTTGCACAATTTCTTGCTTCTCGATTTTGACCATGGCTTCGTCAATACCTGTAGCTGTTGAGATAAAGTCTTGAGTCAAAGGTTGTTTAGGGTCTGAGAAGATTTCAAGAACACTACCCTCTTCAATCAAATGCCCGCCCTGCATAACTGCCACACGATTGGCAATGTCTTTGACAATCTGCATTTCATGCGTAATCAAGACAACAGTCAAGCCTAATTTTTGGTTCAAATCTTGCAACAAGGCCAAAATCTGCTTGGTTGTCTTAGGATCAAGGGCAGAAGTTGACTCGTCTGAAATCAAGATTTTTGGATCATTTGCCAAGGCACGCGCAATGGCCACACGCTGTTTTTGCCCTCCAGATAGTTGTGAAGGGTAGTTTTCAGCACGGTCTGCCAAGCCAACCAAGTCCAACAACTTGGCTACTTTAGCCTTCTTTTCTTCCTTGCTGAGTCCAGAATGTTTGAGGGCAAAAGCTACATTCTCCTCTGCTGTCTTTTGGCTCATCAGGTTAAAATGCTGGAAAATCATTCCAATATCTTGACGTTTACGACGCAACTGCTCTGCCGTCAAGGTCACCTTGCCATCAAAAATCACATCGTCGTCAATGGTAATTTTGCCTGCAGATGGTTTTTGCAAGAGGTTAATCACCCGTACAAGGGTTGATTTCCCTGCTCCAGAATATCCAACGATTCCGTAGATATCCCCTTCTTGGATGTGAATGGTCACATCCTTGACCGCTGTGATGGTTCTCTTCTTCTGATGAAAAGTCACATCGATCTGATCTAACTTGATAATATCTCTACTCATAGCTTCTAATCAGCTCCTCTACTAATTCAATATGGGTGTAATAATCGGCGATTCGCACGTTCTCATCTCCACCGTGGTCTCGGCTGTTGGCATTTCCTAGACCGAAGGCCACCATTGGCACCTCTAGGGCATCAAAGACCGTATGCATAGGCCCTGTCCCCGCTGTAGTTGGCAAGACTGAAACGCCCTGTGGATAGAATTTCTTGGCCAACTCGATTACATTGAGAATGGCTGACGCGCTCATATCGCTTCGATAGCTCATCTCTCCCAAGGTATAGTATAATTCTACCTTATCAAAGCCATTTTTGTCTAGCTGTTTCCGAATTTTTTCCAGAACATCATGCGGTTCTAGACCAGGAACCAAACGAACCTCTAGCTTAGCACTGGCTTCTGCTGGCAAAATCGTTTTGACTCCTTGTCCTTGATAACCTGACTGAATCCCTTCGATATTGAGAGCAGGTTCAAAAAAGAAACGTTTGAGAAAGGCTGCGCGGTCCTCTTGTAAGAGAGGCAATTCCAAACCATAAATCTGGCTGATTTCCCCAGGATTGCGTTGAGCATAGGCATCCACCAAGGCTAATTCTCGTTCATTCGGCTCTTGTACTTCTTCGTACAAACCTTCAACCAAGATACGGCCATCTGCGGCACGAAGGGACTGTAGGGCTTGAAGGAGGTACCAAGGAGCTGATTCCACAACTCCTCCATAACTAGAGTGGATATCCACATCCGCACTTTTTACCTTGGCATCAAAGGTCACAATCCCCTTATTTCCACCAGAAATTTCTAACTGCTCCAAGGCATTCTTGGTCCCTTGTTCCCAAACTAACAAATCTGCACCACGGAGTTTATCCGCATGCTTTTCTAGATACTTATCTAGGTCTGTTGAAGCCGATTCCTCCGCTCCCTCCATGATAAAACTGATATTGACAGGCAGGTCATCGTGGTGCTGCATGTATTTTCTCAAAGCACTCAAACGAGCCGTGATATGACCCTTATCGTCGTCAACCCCACGCCCATACATGAAACCATTGCGCACCGAAAGCGTAAAAGGCTCCTCTGTCCACACCTGATCCCCGTCCGCTGGCACAGTGTCATAGTGGTTATAGAAAATTAGGGTCTTGGCATCTGGACGCGAACTCTTGAAATGTGCCATGACAAAAGGCGCCGTATAAGTCTCATCAATCTCCACTTCAGCCCCCACACGCTTGAAAATCTCACCCAGATAGGTTGCGACTTCCTTAAGTCCAACCTGCTGGGCAAAGACCGATTTTTTAGAAATCAAGGTACGCAAAACCTCAAAATAATGCTGGGCTACATGATCCTTTTCAAATTTTTCAATCTGTTCTTGTTCACTAGGAAAAACCATATTCTCTCTACCTTTCTATGAACTACTCTTCCTGACAATCCATGCTCTATACAAAAGCAAGAGGTGGAATTTTCTCTCCCACCTCCCTGTTTCTTATTACCAAACTGGTTGATCCAAACCGTCTGATGTTTCTTCGATAACTTTTTTCACTTCATCTGTATGGTAAGCTGCGATCACTTTCTTGATAGCATCAGCTTTTGGTGATGATTCCCAATCTTTTTTCGCAACGATGATGTTGTACCATTGTTTTGAGTTTTCATCAGCTTGTTCTTTGAAAAGTGCTTTCTTGTAGTCCAATTTTGCTTCTGTAACGAAGGTATTGTTTACAACGGCAGCATCAACTGATGACAATGAACGAGCTGTTTGGCTAGCGTCCAATTCAGTGATTTTCAAGTTCTTTGGATTTTCTTTGATGTTAGCAACTGTTGCAAGAGCAGTTCCAGAAACATCCAATTTAATCAAGCCAGCTGATTGAAGCAAGTAAAGCGCACGGCTTTCGTTTGTAGCATCGTTCGGTACAGCGATTTCTCCGTTTGCTGGGATGTCTTCTACTTTAGTGTACTTGTTGTCACTTCCATTCAAACCTGAGTAAAGACGGATTGGAGAGATGTAAGTATCTGCAATCGCTACAAGGTCTTTTCCGTTTTCTTTGTTCCAGTTGTTCAAGAAGTTATAGTGTTGGAAAGCGTTCAAATCTACTTCGCCATCAGCAGTTGCCTTGTTTGGTTGTGAGTAGTCTGTGAACTCTGTAAATTCCAAGGTAATGCCGTCTTTTTTGACTAATTCTTGAACTTTATCCCAACGCGCTTCTTCAGAACCGCTACGGTTAACCGTTGCGATTTTAACGGTTGTTGCATTGTCTGCTTTCTTTTCTGAGTTTCCGCAAGCTGCAAGAGCCAAACCTGCGACTGTAGCAATGGCTGCTACACCAAGCCATTTTTTAATTTTCATGATTCTTTCTCCTTAAAAATAATACCGTACTAGTATCTCACAATTTGTTTGATTTCACAAATTGTTATTAGATAGTCAGATATATAGTTTAAAACTATATCCCTAAAAACTGAGAAATCATCCACCTTATGCAGAATGGATGATTTCAAAAAATTATTTAATATCAGCTTCTGCTGGTAGATAAGTGTCTCCAAAGAATTGTTTAGACAACTTTTCAAGAGTTCCATCTTTGTAGAGTTCTTGGATACGTTTGTCTACAAATGTTTTCAACTCATCTTGACCTTTGGCAAGAAGTGGGTAAACGTAAGGTTGTTGGTCACTTGGAAGTTCAATGACTTTCAAGTTGTCCAAGCCTTGGTTCTTGATGACTGTTTCAACACCGATTTTATCAAAAATCTTGTAGTCAAACTGGCCATCGCTCAAGCGTCCCATGATTTGTTGGAAGTCTGCTCTAGTGTAGTTAAGGACAGTTGGATTATCTGAGTGTTGCTTGTTATAGTCTTCTAACTGTTTAGCAGATGTTGTCCCTTGAACAACTTCTGTTGATTTTCCACCGATATCATCAAGTGATTTGATGCTAGAGTCGTCCTTCTTCACTACAAGAACGTTAGGATTTTTAGCAGTTGGGGCTGCGTAAAGGTATTTTTCAGCACGTTCTTTAGTGTAGCTGATGTTGTTAACGGCCATTTGGTAACGGTCAGCGTCAAGACCCGCAAAGACTCCTGACCACTCTGTCTTCTCAAACTTGACATCATACTTGTCAGAGTCTTTAAAGATAGCACGAACGACTTCAATTTCGTAACCAGTCAATTCGCCATTTTCTTCATAGTTGAATGGTTTTGGTGAAGCATTAGTTGCAACGATAATTTCTTTCTTGCTAGCTGCTTCTCCTTCTTTTTTCGCACCACCTGAGCAAGCTGCTAGCACACCTGCAGCAACAAGCCCTAGAGCAGCAAGAGATGAGTATTTAACGATTTTTTTCATGTCATTTCCTCCAAAATAGAATACCTTATAATCTTAACAGAAAAAGACCTTTTGCGCCATTATATGATATCTATCTCTGTGATAGGTTTTCTTTATGGCTGATTTATACTCAATGAAAATCAAAGAGCAAACTAGGAAGCTAGCCGTAGGTTGCTCAAAGCACTGCTTTGAGGTTGTAGATAGAACTGACGAAGTCAGTAACATATATACGGTAAGGCGACGCTGACGTGGTTTGAAGAGATTTTCGAAGAGTATTAAAAGACCAAACGCAAGACTGCAATTAAGACCACTCCAAAGAGAACTGTTCCGACTAGATTGCGGTAGCGAAAGGCCACCCAAGCCGTTGGAAAGACGGCTAAGAAGTCTAGCCATTTAATTTGAGGAAGGCTCCCAACCTTACCTGTCACTACGCTTGACAGAATCAAGGCAAAGATAATAGAAACGGGCAAGAACTTCAAAAAGCGCTCAACGATCGCAGGCAAACCCTTATACTTGACCAAGATGAAGGGAATCATACGGGGAATCCAGGTCACCAAGCCAGAGAAAATAACTGCTAATAAAAGATACTTACTGACCATCTAATACCACCCCCATTGTACAACCAAGTAGCGTCGCAAACAGAACAGCTAGTGACTGAGACACCACTGTTAAGAGTAAAAAGAAGGACACCGCAACAACTGCTAGGATAATGAGCAGATTGCGGACAGGAATCCGTCTTTGCATAATCTGGAATTGCGAAGCAAAAATCCCGATGAACATCCCAACCAAGGCAAAATCTAATCCAAAGATTTCTGGATTTGGTAGCAGGCCACCCAGAGCCGTTCCGACAACTGTTCCCACAAACCAAGCCACATAGCTGTTGAGATTGTTTCCGTGCATCCACATAGGATTGACCTTGTCTGTATGGGCTAACTCGCCCATCAAAACGCCATAAGTCTCATCCGTCAAGAGACTAGACATACCGATATTTTGCCAGAGACTGGTATGACGGAAATAGGTTGACGCATGCAAACTCAACAAAAAGAGACGCAAATTAATCAAAAAGACCGTCATAGCAATAGCTGCCACAGGTGCTTGAACCGCAATCAGTGCCAACATGGCAAACTGGGCGCTCCCAGCATAAACAAAGAGGCTCATCAAGCCCATCTCAACAGGTGTCACATAGGGCGCACCAATAATCCCACAGGCCAAGCCAATACTGACATAACCAAGGGCCGTTGGCATGGCCGCCTGCGCCCCCTCCCAAAATCCTTTTTCTTTCATCTTTCTCCTCATATTGTCTTAATAATACTCAATGAAAATCAAAGAGCAAACTAGAAAGCTGGCCACAGGTTGCTCAAAACATTGTTTTGAGGTTGCAGATAGAAGCTGACGCAGTTTGAAGAGATTTTCGAAGAGTATAAGTAGGCTGAAAAGGCTCCAGCCATAGCATGGACTATTATAACACATTCAGGAAAGAGAAAAAAGTCTGCTGATTGTAATCAGACAGACTCCATTTTATTCTTATTTAATCTTGAAGAATTGAACAATTGCCACAATACCTTGATAAATAAAGACAAAGGCAATGGTGTAACTAATATAGAGACCGGTCATCAATGGGTGTCCCATCATGATTAAACCTGCTACGATTCCTAAAATCCCCATCCAAACTAGAGGGGTACCTACCGATTTATCCGTCTTACGAACCTTGAAACCAACGATAGTTTTTGTAATACCATTTGTCAAGGCCCATAAAGAAATGATAAATGGTACAAATGTTACCATTTCAATAAAGCTACCTGAGAACAAGGTAAGAGCGAGGATGAGGGTAACAATTCCTCCAAATAAATTCCAGCCATGCTTTTCTTCTGATTTGAAGTATTGTACAATCTCAGAAATCCCTTGAACTGCAAATACAAGTGCAAACCAGAAAGTCATGGAAGCCAAGCTAATAAGAGGATGTGCAAACATATTAAAACCTACAAAAACTGCAAAAATACCCGCAATTAGTAACAACCATTTCCAAATTTTCGACATTATTTTTCTCCTTTTTTAGAGTAATCTTCCTCTAGTATTCCATAAATCATCATATCCAAAACCTGTGATAATTGATGTTCATATCCTGAAACCAAGTCAGGCAAACTGCTATCTGACGAAACAGTTAAATAATAGGAACGAAACATATCCTGAATCAATCGCAGATAGTCCATAGCTCGTTTCTCATCAATATGCTCTTTCAGTTTGGATTCTGATATAAGTTTTTGACAAACTTGTTCATTCAAGTCCAAAAAGATAGCTTTCTGTGGTGCAATGTCTGCTTCCAATTCTTCTGGTGTCGCAATCATTGCCTCAAAGAAAATGTGGCTATGTTCTGGGTATTGCTGATAAAATTGGTGACGTCTTTCCATATAATCAGCTAAGGAGGGCACTTGACCTTCCACCCCCAGAAACACTGCCAAAGCTTTCTCAAAACTCTCCTGAAAACAAGTTAGATAGAGGTCTGATTTCCCTGAAAAATTATGATACAAAACTCCTTTGGAAATACCATCCACTTTACAAAGTTCATTGATGACAAAACCTTGATAGCCTTTTGTAGCAAATTCAAACAAAGCAGCGGTAATGATTTTCTCTCTTCGTAGTCTTGTTTTTTCTTCTTTTCTCATGTATTTATCTCTACATTTTTTAATTATAAACCGATTGGTCTGAAATGTCAAGCAACTTTCTCAAAAATTTAACAGTCTGCTGATTGTAGCCATCATAAACAGACTGGAATCCAGTCTCAAACATATAATATACACATTCTTCGCTAAATGTTTTCACGGATATTCAAGAGTATGATAAAGGCAGCTAGAAGAAATAGCAATAAAACAAAGCTAACTGCCAGAGTTCCAAAGCTAGTAGCAATGGTTACCAAAGCTATTGTAAATAAGCTAGGTAAAACAACTGTAATGGCACCGATAGAGGATTGAACTGCTCCCATTGACTCCTCAGGTATTTGTTTAAAAATGAGTTCCTGTAATCGAGGAGAGAGGATACCTGCGAAAAAGGCATCCAAGGCACTAAAGATAAGAATCCAGTCAAAACGAACTGCCACAAAGCCAACTAAAAGGAGTAATTGGATAATAAGCGAGGCATATAGGGCTAGTTTTATGGAGATTGTATTCTTCAGATAGCCACTCACAAGGCTTCCGACAATAAGGGCTGACAATTCAAGGGTGGATAACAAGGCAAGAGATTGACCTGTTTGTAAATTCAAAAAGGGCTGATTCCTCAAAAACAGAGTAGAAACAGGAACTGTAACATTTATCACTGCTTGACTAATAGAGATAATAAACAAAACCAAGAGCACCTTATTCATATTCCATATCAATTTTGATGATTGGAGCAGATGCTGGCAAAAGGATTTTACAGAGAGTCCTTCTTGATAGCTAATCGTTTTTTCTACTTTCAAGAGGTCTGTTTTTATGAAAAGAATACCTAAAAATGCGATTAAAAAGGTCAGAGCATTCAGTAAGGAAATAGACTGGATAGATAGAATACCTAGTAAGACTCCTCCTAGAATATTACTGATTGTTTTCACTAAACTAACAGTTGACTGTTTAAATCCAATAGCTTCTGCCAGATGGTCTTGCCCAATAATTCTAATGAAAATCGGAGTGAGCATGGCGCCTGAAAAATAACTCAATGTGTCAGATAAGAGGTTAATCAGACAAATAAATGCTACTAATAACAAGGAAAAGGACTGCCCTGAAAGTGATAAAGAAACGATAGAGTAAAGCAAAAATTTTGCAAAACTAATCATTGTATATTTTAGGACACGATGATGTTGAAAATCCGCCAAAACTCCCAGAAAGATTTGCAGAACTTGAGGAAGGGTTTCTGAAATCGTGATCAGTAAAATCGCCAAAGGGGCAAAAGATGCATCTGCCACATAATTCAAAAAGGCCAGATAAAAAATCGTATCCCCAACCGTTGAAATCCACTGGTTGATGGTTAATTGCCTAAAATCTCTATTTTGAAGAAATACTTTCATCACAACTCCTTCATATCCATGTACTTAGATAACACATAAAGGTACTCTTGCTTATCTGCTTTAGAATACTTCACATAGCACTCTACTGTATTTAACAAAGACAATGCAACTTCTTTATATTTTCTTACTTTAAAATAACAATACAGTTCTAACAATGTATCAGCTATCCCTAGCATACCATTCCAGAAATCTGCATATTGAGCAAATTCTGTAATTAATCCTTCAGATAATTCTTTGATTAGATCTGTATACTTTTCAAAATCTATAAAAATCAAAGCACGAATAAATCCTGCTGTCCCGTTATTTAGATAAGGTGAAACTAAATTTGATTCTATCGGAACCATCCTACCATTATCTGCCACAATTAATTTTTCAATAATGATATTAATTCCATAATCAATAATATCGCAATCAAAGTCATATATTTTCATCAAAATAAGTAAGCCAGACAATCCATCTAGTCCTAAATTTTTTTCTCTATGCATCAGATGTTGCAGTAATCGCTGATTATTTTTAGCATTCTCATATCGTTGAAAATTGACTAGTTCTTTATTAATAATCTCAGTAATAGTAAAAGATCTTTCTGGTTGATCAGTTAGAACCTCATCTAAACTATGCAGGGATTCAATTTGATAAACATAAATTTCATTTAAATCTTTCAGGATATCAGATACTGTTGCATCCTTAGAAAATAGTTTTTCTATAATACTTGTAAAATTTGTTCTTAAACCAAATTCAGCCAATAAAGAATTTAAAATATGATATGATTGTGATAAATCGTCCATTGATTTTATATGCAATCTAGCCAACAAAAATAGTAGTAAATTCCCAACTTTATGGCAATCAGATACTTTGCCATCTATAGAGTTCCATTCCTTTAAGCTAATTACGCTATACAAACCAATAGCTGGTTTATTATCATACTCATAACTATTTTCTAAATCTACAAAGTAAAGTTTATTCTCTGATTTTATAAAATTTCCGGGATGTATATCATTTAAAATAATATTTCGACTATGAAAATATTCAACCAATTCTAATAGTTCCCTAGTAATCAATAAAAAACTTTTAAATTTCTTAGTGTTTAACTCCTTATTAGGCTTCTTATAGCTGACAATAGAGTATGCTTTTGTGTATTTTAATAAATCACTACCATCTATAAACTCATAAATATAATATTGGTTAATCCACTCTGTAACAGTTTCACGCACAACTGGAGTATGATCTAATAATTTTTTTGAAATTTCATATTCATTTTTTCTAAGTGTTTGAGTCTCTACCCCTCCAAAAGAAATAACATGAGGCCGACATTCCTTCAAAATATACTTTTTACCTTCTATCACTGAATCTACTTGATAGACGTTTCCTCCACTTGACTGTGATAGCATGGCTTTCAATCTATAATTTCTTGATAAATATGAATCCTTTATAAACGTATTCTCTTGAATATCTTGAATCCATTCTGGTAAGTTAAAATATGGTTTTTGATAGTCTTGCCATTTTTCTCCATTTGGTCCCAGCAAAGTCGGAATGCCTTTTTCTAAATACTCCAAATCTTCTCTAAAGAAGCCATATCTATAAAAAATCGTATTGGAATCTTTATAGGCACGATCACTTAGAATATAAATTCCCTCCATATTTTTAGGAATAGTTTGGTAAAGAAGCTCTAATAGATCAAGAAAAACATGGTCATTTTCAGGATAAATCGTAAAATATTTCCCCGAATTAACAGGAGATTCTCTAACAGAAAAATTATAGGCTACATCTTCTTCTCTATATATATACTTATAAGATATCTTTCTAGCATCTAACAAAGGAGAAAGAAGATTATACATATCCTTATAATTATCAAACGTTGCTGATATATGAATTTTATAACCATAAATAGGCAAACTTTCTTCGTTTACAATTTTATATTTATACATTCTTTTCTCCTATTGTTATGATGATTTTTTCTTTAGCAATTACCTAAGTTGGTATTTCCTACATTAAAATTCCAAAACCATTATAAGTCTAAAAATAAACTTAATAATTGAGTATCTTTTACAATACTGTACAAATGATAGTTATTGTCACATCTGCAGACTGATTGAATCTATCTGATTCACGTGTTAATTCATGTACAAATGCTGTCATACGCTTCTCCTTTTCTATTTTATATTTCAATCCTGTAAGTAAAAAAGTTACTAAGGAATTTCATAAAACACCTATGTATTGAATGCCATAAAAATCAATTAGATTTTCAACAACAATCCTACACTCTTACTTAACAAGTTTGAAATTTTATTTGTAATCCACTTCTGCGACTTAGGATCTGCTTGAAGTGCTTTACAAGGATAGTATAACACGAAAATTAGCTTATTTTAGAAAATCGCATATTTGATATTTTTTCTTATAGAAATTTCAGATTTGCAATTGTTGACTACTCAATAAGTTCTTTGTATTGCTTCAAACGCAATTCGAAGAGGGCTAGCAATTGTGGATTTTCTAATACTTGCAGAGATTGGATAAATCTTTCAATCTCTTTTTGATTGCTTCCTTTGGTTTGAAGGAAAATCTTCATTTTCTTTAAAAACTGCCACAATACTTTTTCAAAAACATCGTATGGACGAAGCATGCTCTCTAGCTCAGCTTCAAAAATTGGGATATAAGAGAAAAGTTTACGCTCCATGAGTTCTGATATAATATTCAGAAATCCACTTTTCATATACAATCGATTATGTACCAACTCTTTAAATTCCCTAGATTTCTCAATTAAAGCGGTCGATAAAAATATCAAATCTTGATTGCTCAAGAAGGGCATGGTATTGCAAAAGAGATAGAGTTCAAACCAGGTCCAAGACTCAATAGCATAGAGATAGATAGTCAAAAACTCGCTATCTTCTTTTACTAATGGATAGTTCTTATTTAAGGAATGGAGTGCGTTTTTAATTACAATGGCATTCAAACGACGATAGGTCTCTGCCATCTGTTCTTGCTCGACTTCCTCCAACAGTTGCTCTAAACCAGCTATATCTTGGTGGGCAAAGCGATCCACAACCTTTCTACCAATTCGCATATGTGGAGATTCTTGATAGTTGTTGAGCTTGTGCCCAAACTCATCAAAGGTCACATTTATACCTTGGATAGCTAGAATCAACTTATCTGCAGACAGCATAGACTGCCCTAGTTCGAACTTGGATAGCTGAGAAGCTGTTAGTCCAGCACAAGCCACATCTGACTGCTTGAGCTTTCTAGCCAAACGTAATTCCTTGTAAAATTCCCCCAATTCCATTCTCCCAATCATCTGACCACCTCCTATTCTTTATATATTATATCATTATTTACATTTATTTGTCAAAATATTCTGACATTTCGGCAAGTAAAAAAGTCAGCCTTAAGCTGACTCTTTATTCCATAGTATCAAAAGCGAGACTTGGTTTGGCATTGAGGCCCAAGTTTGCAAAGTTTTCTTTGTTCCACTCGCTAACGCTAGCATAGGCAATCATTCCTGCATTGTCTCCACAAAGACGCAGTGGTGGGATGATGACCTTGACATCTGTGATTTCGGCCGCTAGGCGTTCTCTGAGACCTTTATTGGCTGCCACACCACCTGCCACGACTAGAGTTTTAACAGGGTATTTCTCCAAGGCTTTCTTGGTTTTAGCAATGAGAATATCCAAGACAGCAGCTTGGAAGGAAGCACACAAGTCCGCTGTAGACAAGCTTTCTCCCTTTTGCTCGGCATTGTGGTGAAGATTGATAAAAGCAGACTTCAAACCTGAGAATGAAAACTCCAGATTATCCTCCTTAATCATGGCACGAGGAAAATCATAAATATCCTGCCCCTGATGAGCCAACTCGTCTATCTCACGACCTGCAGGATAGGTCAAGCCCATGACACGGCCTACCTTATCATAGGCCTCCCCAACCGCGTCATCTCGCGTTTCCCCGACAATCTTGTAATCACCTGCCTCAGAAACATAGACCAACTCCGTGTGTCCACCGCTAACCAAGAGGGCTAGCAAGGGAAAGTCCAAAGGCTCTACACTTTGGGCTGCCATGAGGTGACCAGCCATGTGATTAACAGGGATAAGTGGAAGTCCATGTGCCCAAGCAAAGGCCTTAGCAGCTGACAAACCAACTAGCAAGGCTCCAACCAAGCCCGGTCCATAGGTAACCGCAACAGCTGTCACATCGTTTTCAGTAATCCCTGCTTCTGCTAGCGCCTCCTCGATACAGGCTGTAATGACCTCTACATGGTGACGACTGGCTACTTCTGGTACTACGCCCCCAAAACGTTTGTGACTCTCAATTTGACTAGCAATGACATTGGACAAGAGCTCATCGTCGTTTTTCAAGACGGCGACACTGGTCTCATCACAGGATGTCTCAAATGCTAAAATATATCTATCCTTCATCTATTTCTCTCTTCATGATAATGGCGTCCTCGACTGGGTCATGGTAGTAGGCCTTTCGCTCAGCGATGACCGCCATCTTTTCTTTCTTGTAAAATGCTTGCGCTCGATGATTTGACCTTCTGACTTCTAGGAAAATCTCCTTGTCTGTCGGCAATTGAGCAAACAAGGCTGATGCAATTCCTTGACCCTGATAGGTTTGTTTGACAGCGATTTGCAGGACTTCTGCCTCAAAAATATTTTCCTGCACAGCTAGAAAGCCAATCACTTCTGTCCCATCATAAGCCAGAGCATACCAAGTCTGGTCTTGGGACAAATCTGCTTGGATTTGTTCCAGCGTCCAAGGACTGACTGGGTAAACAGCTACCATGACAGCGTAGATTGCTTGAGCCAAGTCAGGCTGTCCTTGGATTCGTTTGATTTCTATCATAGGCGTTTAATGTAAGACTCGCCAGACTCAGTGTGGTTCTTAAGCCAGTTTTCCTCAGCCTCAACTCGTTTGAGGTAATTTGGCACAAAGTCGTGCAAGGAGTCAGCTTCCTTATCCCAAGCCAAAAGAGCAAGATTGGCTGCATTAGGCAAGGTTTCTTTGAAATTAGTCCTTGGCAAGTGTTCTTGAATCTGCTCAACAAAGGGGCCAACTTCTCCGACAAAGGTTACCTGACTAGCACCCTTGATTAGCTCGATGACTCGCTCAAAAGGCAGGTGTGCTTCTGGCATGACAGGTTTGGCATTTTCATAAAATCCTGCATAAACATTGTTGCGACGCGCATCCATCAAAGGAACGAACAGGCCTTCTTGCTGGTATGGCACCAGAGCCAAGAGACTCGACATACCAACCAACTCGATGTTCAGAGTGTGAGCTAAGGTTTTGGCAGTAGCTACCGCAATTCGCAAACCTGTGTAACTACCTGGCCCTTCCGCCACCACGATTCGATCCAAATCCTTGGGTGTCCAGTCTAAACTTGCCATCAAAAAATCGATGGCAGGCATGAGGGTAATACTGTGATTTTTCTTGATATTAATCGTCGTCTCGGCAAGAACCTGCTTGTCCTCTAAAATAGCCAGAGAAAGAGCCTTGCTGGACGTATCAAAAGCTAATACTTTCATAACACATTCCTATCTTTTTGTCTGCTTACTATTATACTACAAAAGCTGGCACATGGGAATTTTCTTTATCCCCAAACAAAAATCCTATACTTAGCTAAAAAATAATTTAAAAAATGTTCACTTTTCCTTTTCTTTTCCGAATATAAAAGTGAACAAGAAAATTGAAAGGACCTCCGTAAAAAGTTTGGTAAGTCATGCTAGATAAAAAAAACATTTTTAGAAGGATGAATTTTATCTGCTTCATCTCTTACAGTTTGCTCAACATTCTCAATGATTTAAACATTACTACTATCCCTTTACCAATCGATCTATCTGTTTGTATTGTTTTATTTTTATGCTTCAACTCTATTTTTGAGCAGAACAATGGCTACCATAAAAATAATAAGCTCTGAAAATTCCATTGTCATGTCATTTTTGAAAAATGCAAAGACCACCTCATCTTGATAGATGGGGTGGAATTTTCGTGTCGTAAATCTACTATCTCTATATTCCCAAACAAAAATGCCCTAGCATGAGCAGGGAATCTAAGCATTTAATCCAAAGTAAAATACAAACCAAACGACATAGGTTACGAGGAGGAGAAAAATCGAGTAGATAGTCACAAAGGTAATTTTCCACAAGAACTTGCTTTGTCGTCGTTCCAATTTGGCAAATATAAGATTCCCTCCATAAACGCAAGCAACAAAAACAATAAAAGCTACCAAGCGAGCTCCGATAGCAAAAGCAAATAAGTTATACATAGGGCAACCTCCTTGACTTAAAAACTATATGGAATTAGGACAAGCAATAAATTTCACTTCCGTTATCAATATAACACATTTTCTTCGTTTTTGCAAGCGCTTACCAAAGGAATTATCCCATGACTTTCTCGTTTCCGTCTTTTACTAATTTTTCATTTTGTGGTATAATTGAAATAATTGTAACGAATCAAGGTCAATCTAGACACAAAATGGAATGAAATCAAGCAAATCTCTGCTAAAAGTTTGGAATAAGCTGACCTGTAAAATAGAAAGGAACTATATGATTTACAAAGTTTTTTATCAAGAAACAAAAGAACGTAGCCCACGTCGTGAAACTACACGCGCACTTTACCTAGACATCGATGCCAGCTCAGAACTTGAGGGTCGTATCGCTGCTCGCCAACTTGTCGAAGAAAATCGCCCAGAGTACAATATCGAGTATATCGAACTCTTGTCTGACAAATTGCTAGATTACGAAAAAGAAACTGGCGCCTTCGAAATTACGGAGTTCTAATATGGCCTATACTCTTAAACCTGAAGAAGTTGGCGTTTTTGCCATCGGTGGTCTGGGAGAAATCGGGAAAAACACATACGGAATTGAATACCAAGACGAGATTATCATCGTCGATGCTGGGATTAAATTCCCAGAAGATGACTTGCTGGGTATCGACTATGTCATTCCTGACTACTCTTACATCGTAGACAACATCGACCGCGTCAAGGCTGTTTTGATTACCCACGGACACGAGGACCACATCGGTGGGATTCCATTCCTACTCAAGCAAGCAAATGTCCCAATCTATGCTGGACCGCTTGCCTTGGCTTTGATTCGTGGGAAACTCGAAGAACACGGTCTCTTGCGCAACGCCAAACTTTACGAAATCAACCACAACACTGAGTTGACCTTTAAAAATCTCAAGGCAACTTTCTTTAGAACTACACACTCTATTCCAGAACCTTTGGGGATTGTCATTCATACTCCTCAAGGGAAAATTGTCTGTACGGGTGACTTCAAGTTTGACTTAACACCAGTTGGTGAACCAGCAGATTTGCACCGTATGGCTGCGCTTGGTGAAGAAGGCGTGCTCTGTCTCCTGTCTGACTCAACAAATGCGGAAGTGCCAACCTTTACCAACTCTGAAAAAGTCGTTGGCCAGTCCATCATGAAGATTATCCAAGGCATAGAGGGACGTATCATCTTTGCATCCTTTGCCTCAAATATCTTCCGTCTCCAGCAAGCAACAGAAGCCGCTGTTAAGACTGGACGTAAGATTGCAGTCTTTGGTCGTTCGATGGAAAAGGCCATTGTCAACGGAATTGAGCTTGGTTACATAAAAGCTCCTAAGGGAACCTTTATCGAGCCAAATGAAATCAAAGACTACCCTGCAGGAGAAATTCTGATCCTCTGTACAGGTAGTCAGGGTGAGCCTATGGCGGCCCTCTCTCGTATCGCCAACGGAACCCACCGTCAGGTGCAACTCCAACCCGGCGATACCGTTATCTTCTCTTCAAGTCCAATCCCTGGAAATACGACTAGCGTCAACAAGCTGATTAACATCATTTCAGAAGCTGGTGTCGAAGTTATCCACGGTAAGGTTAACAATATCCATACATCTGGACACGGTGGCCAGCAAGAGCAAAAACTTATGCTCCGCTTGATTAAGCCAAAATACTTCATGCCTGTCCACGGTGAATACCGCATGCAAAAAGTCCACGCTGGACTAGCAGTGGATACTGGTGTTGAGAAGGACAATATCTTTATCATGAGCAATGGTGATGTGCTTGCCCTTACTGCTGACTCAGCTCGTATCGCAGGTCATTTCAACGCCCAAGACATCTATGTCGATGGAAATCGTATCGGTGAAATCGGTGCTGCTGTCCTCAAAGATCGTCGTGATTTATCTGAAGATGGTGTCGTTCTGGCAGTCGCAACTGTTGACTTCAAATCGCAGATGATTCTGTCTGGTCCAGACATCCTCAGCCGAGGCTTTGTCTACATGAGAGAGTCTGGCGATTTGATTCGCCAAAGCCAGCGTATCCTCTTCAATGCCATTCGTATCGCACTGAAAAATAAGGATGCTAGCGTTCAATCTGTCAATGGTGCCATTGTCAACGCTATTCGCCCCTTCCTCTATGAAAATACAGAACGTGAACCGATCATCATCCCGATGATCCTCACACCAGACGAAGAATAAATCAAGAAAACAGCCCCGACGGAGCTGTTTTTCTCTATGCTTTCTTTTGAGATTAAAACTCAATAAAAATCGAAATCAGACTAGAATGCTAGGCGAAAGCATAACTTGAGTTAGGTGAGCCGAAGCCGACGACGTATCATTTTGATTTTTGAAGAGTTTTAGAAATACTACGATTTTTACCTTCAAGATACACCATCAAAATAGAAATATCTGCTGGATTTACTCCCGAAATACGGCTGGCTTGGCCGATGGTTTCTGGATTGATAAGTTTGAACTTCTGACGGGCTTCTGTTGCGATAGAATCAATGTCATCCCAGTCGATATTGGCTGGAATACGTTTTTCTTCCATGCGTTTCATCTTCGCAACCTGATCCATGGCTTTGGAAATATAGCCTTCGTACTTGATTTCTGTTTCAATCAATTCGATAATCTTGTCATCCAAGTCCTCTGCAGCTGGTCCGATGAAAGCCACCACATCTTGATAAGACACTTCTGGACGGCGAAGGAATTCCTTGGCTGTCACTGCATCGGTCAACGGCTTGAAGCCCATCTCCTCAACCTTGGCATTGGTTTCCTTGACTGGCTTGAGTTTGATACTGTCTAGGCGTTTCATCTCATTTTCAAATTGATTTTTCTTGATTTCAAAGCGAGCCCAACGTTCATCATCCACAAGGCCAATCTCACGTCCCATCTCGGTCAAACGCATATCAGCATTGTCATGACGGAGGATAAGACGGTATTCAGCACGACTGGTCAAGAGACGGTAGGGTTCAATGGTTCCCTTGGTCACCAAGTCATCAATCATGACCCCGATATAACCGTCACTGCGCTTCAAAATCAATTCAGGCTTGCCTTGGACTTTCAAAGCCGCATTGATACCCGCGATAATCCCTTGGCCAGCAGCTTCTTCATAACCTGATGTTCCATTTGTCTGACCAGCAGTGAAAAGTCCGGAGATTTTCTTGGTTTCCAGAGTCGCACGCAACTGATGAGGCAAGACCATATCATACTCAATGGCATAACCTGTCCGCATCATCTCTGCATTTTCCAAACCTTTGATGGAATGAACCAAGTCACGCTGGACATCCTCAGGCAGACTGGTTGAAAGTCCTTGAACATAGACTTCCTCAGTATTGCGCCCTTCTGGCTCTAGGAAGAGTTGGTGGCGTTCCTTGTCCGCAAAGCGCACAATCTTGTCTTCAATCGACGGACAGTAACGAGGTCCCACTCCCTTAACCACACCTGTAAACATAGGTGCACGGTGGAGGTTGTTTTGGATAATCTCATGACTGGTACCATTGGTATAGGTCAACCAGCATGGCACCTGATCCTTGACATAATCCTCATCACGTGAAGTGTATGAGAAATGATTAGGCGCTTCGTCTCCTGGCTGAATTTCTGTCACATCGTAATTGATAGAAGAAGCCTTGACACGTGGAGGGGTTCCTGTCTTGAAACGACCGATTTCGAGGCCCAGTTCCTTGAGATTGTCAGCAAGGTTAATAGAAGCCAAACTGTGGTTAGGACCTGATGAGTACTTGAGGTCACCGATGATAATTTCCCCACGGAGGGCCGTCCCTGTCGTCACGATAACGGCCTTAGCAGCATATTCTTGATGGGTCGCTGTACGAACACCGACAACTTTGCCGTCTTCCACCAAAATCTCATCAATCATGGTTTGACGAAGGGTCAGATTCTCTTGATTTTCAACTGTCTTGCGCATTTCCTTAGAGTAAAGCTCCTTGTCAGCCTGCGCACGAAGGGCACGGACAGCTGGACCCTTCCCTGTGTTGAGCATCTTCATCTGGATGTAAGTCTTGTCAATGGTTTTGGCCATCTCGCCACCGAGGGCATCAACTTCACGCACGACAATCCCTTTGGCAGAACCACCGATAGAGGGGTTACAAGGCATGAAAGCCAGCATTTCAATGTTGATGGTCGCAAGTAAGACCTTACAACCCATACGGCTAGCGGCCAAGGAAGCCTCGACCCCAGCGTGTCCCGCACCGATTACAATAATATCGTATTCTTCAGTAAAATGATAAGTCATATTTCTCTCCTATTCCTCAAAATGAATGTGTCTTAGTTGGCCGCCCCAATCTGGTAGGGCTGTTTTTAGAAAGGCTGGAACTAGATTGATACCCTTAAGCTTGTCTAAGTCAATCCACTCACAGGGCTGCCTTTTCTCATCTTCCTGCATGGTCAATGGGGCATCTTCCAGCAAGTCCACCAGATAATGAAACTCGATATTGTGATAGGAAACACCGTCCTGTTCAAAACGATTTTCAACAACAAAAGCTAGCTGGCCAGCTTGAGCTTTGACACCCAGTTCTTCCCTCACTTCACGGACTACCGCGTCTTCCGTGCTTTCATTGACTTGAATCGCACCACCAATTGTGTAATACTTGCCCTTATCTTTGGTGACTAGAAGCTTGCGATTTTGAAGAATCAAAGCTGTCGCCCGAACACCAAAAACCGTATTGTCTACTTTTGTCCGAAAGTCTTGCTGAGTCATTCTTGTCCTTTCCCTTAAACGACACAAAAACAGTCAAAACTCCAAAGAAGTGCAGGACAAAAAAGCCTGCAACATCCATGAGCTTTGACCATCATTTCTATTGCTGTTATTATTGTAGCAAATTGAGAAAATTTGTCAATCTAAATGTACTGACAAACTTGTCCGTCACGGTAAGCATTGTCAATCAAGCCACCACCTAGACACTCTTCGCCATCGTAAAAGACAACTGCCTGTCCTGGTGTGATGGCGCGTTGCGGTTCTGCAAAGATAACCTCTGCCTTATCTCCTTTGACATGTACTGTCACCTTCGAATCAGGTTGACGGTAGCGGAATTTAGCCGTACATTCGAGCGTAAACTCCTCTGGCATCTCACGAGTAAAGTGGACTTGGCTAGCCTCTAGGCTGGTTGACATGAGCGAATCATGGTAGAAACCTTGGCCTACATAGAGAATATTCTTGCTTAGGTCTTTTCCGACAACGAACCAAGGAGCATTGTCTCCACCGTGTTGACCCCCGATACCGAGACCACCACGCTGACCAATCGTATAGTACATAAGGCCGGCATGCTCGCCCATATCGCGACCATCCACAGTCATCATGCGACCAGGCTGAGCTGGCAGGTAGTTGCTGAGGAAATTTTTAAAGTTCTTTTCTCCGATAAAGCAAATCCCTGTCGAGTCTTTCTTCTTAGCAGTTGCAAGGCCTGCTTCTTCTGCTAGTCTGCGAACTTCAGGCTTTTCCAAATGCCCCAGTGGGAACATGGTTTTTTGAAGTTGTTCTTGCGAAAGTTGGCTGAGGAAATAGGTTTGGTCCTTGCCATTGTCCACGCCACGAAGCATGTGAACGATGCCATCCTCATCACGTGCCACTCGGGCATAATGCCCAGTCGCTACATAGTCTGCCCCCAAGGTCATGGCATAGTCCAAAAAGGCCTTAAACTTGATTTCCTTGTTACACATAACGTCTGGATTTGGCGTGCGTCCTGCACGGTATTCCGCTAGGAAATACTCAAAAACGCGGTCCCAGTACTCTTTTTCAAAATTGACAGAGTAGTAAGGAATGCCAATCTGGTCTGCCACCGCAGCCACATCCTTGTAATCTTCGGTCGCCGTACAGACGCCGTTTTCATCTGTGTCGTCCCAGTTCTTCATGAAGATACCGATCACATCGTAGCCCTGCTCCTTGAGCAAAAGAGCCGTCACCGACGAATCAACACCACCACTCATCCCCACGACAACACGTGTTTTAGAGTTATCACTCATGGTAAGTCTCCCATCTATTCGTTTATTCACGATTGAAGGTCGTGTGTGCTTCACGATTGAAGGTCGCTTGAGCAGTATTCATTATAACATGCTTGGTTGGAGAAGACAAGAAAGAGGCTGTCAATCGACCAACCTCTTATTCTGAACCTATCAATCTAGCACTTTCTAGCTTCATTCGCTTTCTTAGCAACTGCAATCTGGTATTTCACTTGGTCAAATCCTGTACCTCCCAAAGAATTTCGTCTTTGAACAGCAGTTTTAGGTTGCAAGTAGACATAGATATCCTCGGCAATGAGGGAATGATAGGTTTGCAATTCCTCCAAAGTCCAATCTTGAATATTTTTAGCAGACTTGATAGAGTCTAGCACTAATCTTCCCACAACCTCATGAGCTTCTCTAAATGGCAAGCCTTTCCCTGCCAAATAATCTGCCAACTCAGTTGCATTTGAAAAGTCCTTCTCTGTAGACTCTTGCATTTTTTCTTTGTTCACCTGCAAGCTGGATAACATACCTGCCAACACATCAAGGGAATTTAAAATCGTTTCAACCGTATCAAACATTCCTTCCTTATCCTCTTGCAAATCCTTATTATAAGCTAAAGGCAAGGACTTCATGACTGTCAACAGTCCAAACAGATTCCCATAAACTCTACCAGTCTTTCCTCGAATCAACTCAGCCATATCTGGATTTTTCTTTTGGGGCATAATAGAGGAACCTGTTGTAAACGTATCTGACAAGGTAATGAATTGGTACTCAAAACTACACCAATTGATCATTTCTTCACAAAAACGGCTCATATGCATCATGAGTATGCTGGCATTAGACAGAAATTCTAAGATAAAATCGCGGTCACTAACAGCATCCAAAGAATTTGTATAAGGTTGCTTAAACTCTAACAAATCGCTAGACAATTGGCGATCAATGGGGAAAGTCGTCCCTGCCAAAGCTGCCGCACCTAGAGGGCATAGGTCTGTATGCTTCTGGTTAAATTCAAAACGTTCACTGTCTCTCTGAAACATATTGTAGTAAGCCATCAGGTGGTGGGCAAAACTAATAGGCTGAGCATGTTGCAGATGGGTATAGCCCGGCATGATTGTCTCCACATGATTTTCCGCCAAGTCTAATAAAACACCCTTGAGATGAGCCAGTTTATCTAGGACATGGCCTAGTTGCTCCTTGAGATATAAGTGCATATCTGTCGCAACTTGGTCATTTCGAGAACGAGCTGTATGTAACTTCCCTGCAAGGGGACCAATTTTTTCTGTCAGCAATACTTCCATATTCATGTGAATATCTTCGTTTGCGATATCAAAGTCAAGTTGGCCTGCCTCTAGCTCTTCTAAAAGCTCTTTCAAACCTTCTTGAATCTTTTCTGACTCATTCAAACTCAAAATACCCGTCTGACCCAACATCTGAACGTGGGCCAAAGAACCAATCAAGTCAAATTTAGCTAATTTCTGGTCAAAAGATATACTCGCACCAAAGCGCTCTACCCAGTCTTCGACAGTACCTTCAAAGCGACCACCCCATAATTTTGTATTCTTAGCCATATCACATCCACCTCTCTAGTCAATCGTCCTATTTGGCGCTTTTTTGAACCTCAGAATGAACCTTGGTTGGAAGTCCCCACAACTTAATAAAGCCAACAGCCGCATCTTGGTCAAAGGTATCTGCACTGGTATACGTCGCCAAATTTTCATCATAAAGTGAATTTGGTGATTTCCGAGCCACGACCTGAGCGCTCCCCTTATAGAATTTAACTTTTGCAGTCCCATTGACAACTTTTTGAGTCTCTTTAATATAAGCAATCAAGGCTTGTGTAGCTGGACTAAACCACAAAGCATTATAAATGAGATTTGATAATTCATTTTCTATAATTGGTTTAAAATGAGCCACTTCTCTCACAAGCGTCAAGTCCTCAATTTCCTTATGAGCTGTCAGCAAGGTCACTGCCCCTGGACACTCATAGATTTCTCTTGATTTAATCCCAACCAAACGATTTTCCACGTGGTCAATCCGTCCAACCCCATGTTTTCCAGCTATTTCATTGAGTTTTTGAATCAAATCCGCCAATTTTAGCCCTTCTCCATTGAGGGAAACTGGAACACCTTCACTAAACTCAATATCAATGTATTCTGGCATATCTGGAGCTTGCTCTGGAGAAGTTGTGATGCCAAAGGCTTCTTCTGGAGCCTGATTCCATGGATTTTCCAAAATACCACATTCATTGGCACGTCCCCAAAGATTTTGGTCGACAGAGTAGGGATTATCAAGGTCAGCAGGAACAGGTACCCCATTTTCCTTGGCATAATGAATTTCTTCCTCCCTAGACCATTTCCATTCACGAACTGGCGCAATCACTTTTAAATTGGGATCCAAGGCTGCAATCGATACTTCAAAACGCACTTGGTCATTCCCCTTACCTGTACAACCATGAGCAATTGTAGTCGCTCCTGTCTGATGCGCTATTTCAACCAATTTTTTAGAAATAAGAGGGCGGCTCAAGGCAGATACCAAGGGGTACTTTTGTTCATAATAGGCATGTGACTGAAGAGCCACTAGCACATAATCTGTAGCAAATTCGTCCTTAACATCAATGACATAAGATTCGACTGCCCCAACCTTGAGAGCCTTATCATGGATGAAATCTAAGTCTTTCCCTTCACCCACATCCATACAAACTGCAACAACATCATATTCTTTCTTTAACCAGGTAATAGCAACTGATGTGTCTAAACCGCCAGAATAGGCCAAAATTACTTTTTCTTTACTCATGTTCTTTTCCTTCTTTCTATTTTTCAATGGACGCTTTAAAGGCATCCTCAATGAGTTTGTCTAATTCTCCAGACTCCTTCAACTTTTGAATGGTTTTATCAACTGCCTCTTTTAATTCCTTGCTATCTTTTTTCATGGCGACCGCGTAGGAATCATCTTGCTCTTTTTCAAAATTGAGGTCTGCAATTGCTAAATCAGGATTATTTTCCACAAATCCCTTGGCAACTGGTTCTTCAAAGATAACGGCATCCACTTGCCCTGACTTTAAATCTGTAATTAAATTCCCATTTTTAGGCAGAGATACGAGGGAAGAATTTTGAAGCAAATCTTTCGCCATCGTTTCTTGAATCGAACCTTTCTGTGCTCCGACCTTTTTCTGCGCTAAGTCGTTGACAGACTGATAAGTGGCTAAATCAGATTTTTTGACAATGAGCTTATTTTTTGAAGTATAGTAGGGAGTTGAAAAATCGAACACCTTGCTCCGTTCATCTGTCTTAGAAACACCAGATATGGCAAGATCGGCTTTTCCTGATTGAACACTAGCCAGTACATTTTCAAAACTCATGGGAGATAGTTCCAATTCGACACCTAGTTCTGTTGCGATAGCCTTGGCTAATTCGATATCTGAACCCACAATCTGATTTTTCCCATCAACCACTTTTTGATATTCAAATGGAGCAAAATCTGGATTGAGGGCTACAACCAATTTTCCTTTGGACTTGATGGCTTCAATTCCAGCCGATTGATTGTTACTACAAGCAAATAGTAGGGGGAGCATCACTAAACCAAACATCGTCATCAACACCTTCTTCATCTTATTCATAACAAAGCCTCCTTTATGTTTATTCTTTTTGGTTGTATAAATAATACTCCTATGCTCATCATTTGTCAAGTCTAAATTGAAAAAATTTTCAATTCGAAACAAAAAAACCTAGAAATACTACATAAAAATGTCATTCCTAGGCGTATTTATGCTATTTCTCTCTAAAAAACATGAGTATTCAGCCAATCAAAAGAAGCCGAACGAACTCATTTCCCCTCGCCCAATTCAATGATCCGATGACATTGTTGGGCTACATAAGCATCGTGGGTCACAATAATAACTGTTTTCCCCTCGCGATTCATCTCTAAGAGAAACTTCAAGACCAAATCTCTATTTTCAGGATCCAGCGAACCTGTAGGTTCATCGGCTAAAATCAGCTGGCTAGGTTTTAAGATGGCTCTAGCAACTGCAATTCGTTGTTGCTCCCCACCAGACAACTCGGAGACCTTTTGATGCAAAGTAGCTGACAAACCTACTCTCTCTAAAATCTCTTCCACCTTTTTGAGCTTGTCTTTCTTAGACAATTTTACATATTTCAGCGCCAGCATGAGATTGTACTCGACCGTTTCATCATCAATCAGGGCAAAATTTTGAAACAGATAAGAGATATGTTCACGGATTATTGTTTGTGACTTAGCAGAATTGACTGCTAGATTTGTCTGGCCAAAAATCTCATACCGTCCGCTATAATCACCATCTATCAAACCTAATAAATTTAACAAGGTCGACTTACCACTACCACTCTTACCAACAATGGCTACCAAATCCCCCTGATCAATCCTGAGAGATAAGTTATCCAAAATCACTTTTCCCCCAATGGTTTTGGTAATATTTTCCAACTCAATCATAAGATGCCCCCTTTCAATAATTCTACTAGACTTCTTTTCTCCATCCTAGAAGCCAAGCCTAGCACAAATAGTATATCCAAACATGTAAAGCCTGCAAACAGTAGAAGTGGCAAGAGCGCATGGGCAAAGAAAATCAAGACTAGAAGAGGCAGACTATAGCCCAGCAAGAGCAGAACTAAGAGAGGACGGTAGCGATCGACCAGTTTCCACCCCATAAACTTCTTGGTAATGATATCTGTTCGCTTCAATAAGAAAGTTGTTACTAGTAAGAAGTAGGAAATCATCATGCTAAGGAGACCAAACAAAGCAAAGAGTATATTAAGATTTCGAACTGCATCTCGATAAGAATCTACTTTCTCTTGTTGAATGGCTTGAATCGATGAAAATTTTAAATAATTCCCATCTGACAATTTCTCAACTAACTCTGTAATCTCTTTTTGATGTTGAACCGTATTTTCAATTTTAATCGGATTATTTAAGCCAGTTGTTGACAGGGAGGCTTTCTCATCCCACATCATATCAGAATCATTGACCAAGCTAATAATTGGATTGGAGAGATTTTCCTTTCGCTTATCACTATATGGGAAAAATGACCAATCTCCTTCATAATAGGCAATCTCGACATCCATATCTTCTATTGTTTTCTTTTGCTGATCTTCATACCTCATAGAAAGATAGGCTATGGATTTTCCCAAGAACTGATTCTTGCCTTCTTGTCCTTTATCACTGGCTGGCATCAAAATAACTTTTTTAGTGCCGGTATCTGGTAACTTGAATCCCTTGCTCTTTAGAAAATTGCTATTAGCATAGTAAACATCTACCTTATCAGGCAGTTGGTAGTTCTGCACTTGTTCTGCTTTGATGACTGGTTTGATAGGAAGACTCGTACTTCGCACATAGTTTACTTGTGTTTTTGCTAGCAAGTCTTGATAAAATTGGTAGAAATAATCTGTAGATTTCCCTGAACCTGCTAGCTCTTCTTGCCACAGGTTATCATTGAGTTTGAAGGTTTCTAAGGTCAGGTAATTTCCTTGGCTTACCCACTGTTGCTGATAAGCAAGTTCTTTGTTTTCTTGTTCTAAACTTCTGCCCACCCCAATCAGTAAGGCCGTCAGTAAAATAGTTGTCCCTATTTTCATCACATAATTGAAGATAAGACCAAGTTTGACAGATGAAAAACCTTTCAACATGGAGCTGACTGTCATTTTCTGAATCATCAGGTAGGTCAGCCAACTGATGAACAAATACAACTGTAAAAGCAGAAATTGGGATAAGAGTAAACTTGGGAACAGAAGTTTTGGTCTGTAGTCCAGCACTAAAAATAGTCCCAAGTCAATGATAAGACTTCCACCCAAGAGAAGATAAAAATTAGTCTTTACAAAACCAGCTAAAATCGCCCTGCTTTGGAAACCAAGTAACTTTTGAACCCCCACTCGTTTCATCTCCATCATCGGCTGATAAACTGTCATTAAAATCACAAGCAAGATTGCCAAGATAAAGATAATGATAGATAGTAACAACTCTTGATTTAGCACTCCAACCTGACTTCGGTAAGTGGGTTCTAATAAAATCGTCTTATCTATCTGGAAAAAATCACTCCACTTTTGTAGAATGGTATCGCGATCTATCTCTTTGCTGGAGGTAATCATGTAGCGCCCATTTACAGTATGGGATTTATCCTCAATATAGGATTGGAAGGTCTGGAGTCGAATGAGTTTCACCTTTAAAAAGGTGGGAATGGTTCCTAGATTATTGGGAAGATCCTGGTTGCTGTAGACCCCCTTCTCATTCTTTGAAAAATCAAGAGAAGTCAGACCGAACTCCTGATAGGGGAAGGTTTCCTTATTAAAAACACCAGCCTTGACGGCTTCATCTCCATTATCTACTTTGATAATAGAGACCTTGTCTTGATTTGCAACCTCTTCAAAAAACTGGAGAATCGTTTCTGTCGGTTTAGTGACATCTTTCAAGTACAAGTCAAATGAATAAGTTGTCTTGCCCATCTCCTGAATCCGCACTATTTCACGTGTAACATTTACATTCAGGACAAAAAACGTAGTACACAGCAAGAGCAGGAGCATACAAAGATGACTGATTTTTTTCATAGAGATACCTCCCGTGAAGAGACGAAAGCGAGATAGGTGCAGGTACTTTTTATTTTTTGCTAGACCTTAAGTAGGTGTAAATAAATCCTGCACTTATAGCCAGAGTTGTCCACCATTTAAAATCAATATGCAAAAGTGAAAAGATTATAAAACTGATGATTAGCGAGGCTAAAATATAAACAATGATTAAAATTTTATTTTTCATAGGAATTGCCTTTCTGAATGAATTCTAGTGTTTACAGCTCATTTGTAAAGTTTACAATAAGCCACTAGGGCAATTGTCAATCAGAATGTCCGTTTATCTGTCAATAATCCGAGAAAATCTTGTCGTTTCAAGTCAGAGAAATGTTTGGTAGAAAGACTTCCTTTTTGAAGTCCATCATTTCTAACCTGCAAATAATAGCTATGTTGGCTTGTTTTAATTGTCAAAAAATCGCCAAATATAAAAACTCTTTTCCAGTTGCGAATCTCAAATTCTTTCATCTCTGATTTTGGAATGCGGATAAGTCCTTGTCGCAAATCACGATGGTGCTCACTTGTGAAAGTCATCCCATTCCCAAGATTTCTTATCAGTAGTTCATCTGGAGTCACCATCACCAGCGCTATTTTAGTTAAGAAAATTTCAACTGTTGGTGGTAAAATCGCCAAATTAAACCAAGGATGTAGGTAGCGATACGCTAAGAAATACTGAGGCTCCTCACCCAATCCTAGTTGTTTATATAAGGCCTTGACCTCACTATCTAACCTCGCTTCAAAAGACACATCCGAATGCGCTTCTTCCTTCTTCTGATTAAAATAACGCATCCAGACTAGGAAACCTATGAAGACTATAATAAATATTCCTGATAAGAGATATTTTAAATTGTAGTTCATCACTTAACCTCCTGATTCACTACTCTACCTAAAGCAGAGGCCTATCTATTTTGAAAATAGTTCCATAACAACTTTAAATAAGACGGGTGTCATTAAAATGAGGATAATTCCTATCACAAATATCATGACTACTCGAAAAAGTTCCTTATTTTTAAACATTTTTCCACCCCTTTTCTAGCTACATCATAGTACTCATTAACCCCATATTAAAATTACACCAAACTTATTTTAGCTTTCTTTTTTACTTTTTATATTACTATGATACAATATTTTTAATAGGATTTTATTCTTTGTTAACTTTTTTCACGAAAAGGAGAAAATTATGCGTTATGATTTCGGGAAAGTATATAAAGAAATACGTGAGTCAAAAGGATTGACCCAAGAAGAGGTCTGTGGGGAGGTTCTCTCAAGAACCAGCCTATCAAAGATTGAAAGCGGCAAGGTAACTCCCAAATATGAAAATATGGAGTTTCTTCTCCGGCAAATCAATATGAGTTTTGAAGAGTTTGACTATATCTGCCACCTCTATCAACCGAGCCAACGAACAGAAATCATGCAAACCTATCTCAATATGAGCTCAACCCTAGGGACTAGTGAACTCGAAAAACTATTTCAAAAATGCCAAGACTATCTCAAAACCCACCACGACCTGCCCATAGAAGAAATCAGAGATATGTTGGAAATTGTCATTCATATCCGTCAACATGGTACAGAGCAACTGTCAAACCAAGTGAAACAGACTGTCACAAAACTTTGGGAGAAAATTGAAAAACAAGATATATGGTATGAAAATGACCTAAAAATCCTCAATACCATCCTTTTCAGCTTTCCCATTGAACACCTCCATCTCATCACTGAAAAAATCTTGCAACGCTTGGAAGTCTATAAAAACTATCAACATCTATATGAACTGCGAGTAGCAATCCTACTCAACCTTTCCACCATTTACTTATACAATCAAGACAAAAACATGTGTCAACAAATCTGCTATACTTTACTAGAGGACGCCAAGAACAAGAAAAGCTACGATAGGCTTGCTATCTGCTATGTCCGTATCGGGATTTGTAGGGATGATGCTAGACTTATCCAAAAAGGTTTCTCACTTCTGAAGCTGACCGAGGAAACTTCTATGCTGTCTCATCTCAAAAAAGAAGTAGAGACCTATTATCAACCGAAGGAAAGATAAAAAAGTCGAGGGATTTCCTCGACCTTTTCATATTATTCTGTTCGTTATTTCTTAATACCAGCCGTTATTAAGCCAGAAGTTTTTAGCGGCTGTCCATGAACCGTAACGTCCTGCAACATAGGCATCTGCTACACGTTCTTGGTTTTCAGCTGAGTAGTCACCATTCAAGTATGAATCTGTCAATTGGTAACGTCCGATATAACGTCCGTTTGTAGCTGTGTAGCTACCGCCTGATTCTTTTTGAGCGATCCATTCTTTGGCTTCTGCTTCAGATCCGCTTACAGATGAAGCAACTGTTTCTTCTACTACTGCTTCGCTTACTACTGGAGTTTCCTCCTCTACTTCTGTAGTTTCTGCTACTGGAGCTGAAACAGCCTCATCTTGGGCAGCTGGTGCTTCATAAGTCGTTGAAGCTGATGCTACTGGCGCTGCTGGACCGTCGATAACCAACTCTTGACCAACATAAATCATATGGATGTTGTCGATGTGGTTGTTTTCTGCCAATTTCTCAACAGTTGTGTTGTGAGTTTCAGCGATTTCTGAAAGTGTATCACCTTCTTTAACAGTGTAAGTTGATGATTCTTGAGCAGATACAAATGATGGAGCAAATACTGCAAACAAGGCAGCTACTCCTGCAAGAGTTGTTTTAATCTTTTTAGTTGTTGATTTCATATTTGAAAATTCTCCTTCTTTCTATACTTCTATCATACCCTTTAAATATTACTGTTTCTTGACACTTTTATGTAGAAATATTACAAAATTATTTTTTATTTCCCTAAATAATGTGTTTTTTGTCATAAAAGATACTATTTTTATGCTATTTAAGGTATTAGAAAGGTTTTCATCCACAATTAAAGTCAAGACCTTTATTCTTTGATATAATAGAGATAAGAATTTTTATAAGGGGAAACTGATGAAATCACTTCGTTTTCAATCTGTCTTTGATATCATCGGACCAGTTATGATTGGCCCATCTAGTAGCCATACCGCTGGTGCTGTTCGTATTGGGAAGATTGTCTCTTCCATTTTTGATGATACTCCGACAGAAGTCGAATTCCAACTATTTAACTCATTTGCCAAAACCTATCGAGGTCACGGAACAGACCTAGCCCTTGTTGCAGGTATTTTGGGCATGGATACAGATGATCCTGAAATCCCAAACAGTCTGGAGATTGCCCACAAGCGCGGCATCAAGATTGTCTGGACCATTCAGAAAGACAGCAATGCTCCTCACCCAAACACCACTAAAATTACCGTCAAAAATGCTCACAAAACCATCAGTGTGACTGGTATTTCTATCGGTGGAGGGAATATTCAGGTAACCGAACTCAATGGCTTTGCCGTCTCTCTAAATATGAATACACCGACTATCATCATCGTTCATCAAGATATTCCAGGTATGATTGCCCTCGTAACAGAGGCTCTTTCACGCTATGGTATCAATATCGCCCAGATGAATGTTACTCGTGAAAAAGCTGGTGAAAAAGCCATTATGATTATCGAAGTTGACAGTCGCAACTGTGATGAGGCCATCGAAGAAATTCGAAAAATCCCTCATCTCCATAATGTCAATTTCTTTAAATAGGAGGAAACATGTTTTATTCTATCAAAGAATTGGTCGAGCAAGCAGATCTGGACTTTCAAGGAAATGTCGCAGAACTCATGATTACAACAGAGTTTGAATTGACCGGTCGCGAACGTGAAGAAGTCCTCCTTCTCATGGAACGCAATCTGGAAGTCATGAAAGCCTCTGTCCAACTTGGCCTCAATGAAAATAAATCTCGTAGTGGCCTGACAGGTGGAGATGCTGCCAAATTGGATCACTACATCAAAAACGGAAAAACTTTATCAGATTATACAATTCTCTCTGCTGCCCGAAATGCCATCGCAGTCAATGAACACAATGCCAAAATGGGCTTGGTCTGCGCTACTCCGACCGCAGGAAGTGCTGGCTGTCTCCCTTCCGTTCTCACTGCTGCTATTGAAAAATTAGACCTCAGCCACGAACAACAGCTGGATTTCCTCTTTGCTGCCGGTGCCTTTGGACTAGTCATCGCAAACAATGCCTCTATCTCAGGTGCTGAAGGTGGCTGTCAAGCCGAGGTTGGTTCGGCCTCTGCTATGAGTGCTGCTGCCTTGACTCTGGCTGCAGGTGGGACACCTTATCAGGCCAGTCAGGCCATTGCCTTTGTCATTAAAAATATGCTAGGCCTCATCTGTGACCCTGTTGCAGGTTTGGTCGAAGTTCCCTGTGTTAAACGCAATGCCATGGGAGCTAGCTTTGCCTTCATCGCAGCAGACATGGCCTTGGCAGGTATCGAATCTAAAATCCCTGTGGATGAAGTTATCGATGCCATGTACCAAGTAGGAGCAAGCATGCCAACTGCCTTTCGTGAAACAGCTGAAGGTGGGCTCGCTACCACCCCTACTGGTCGTCGCCTCCAAAAAGAAATTTTCGGAGAATAAGCTTATCAAATAGGAGAAATCATGACCTCTATCACAGCGATTTTTTTCGATTTGGATGGAACCCTCGTTGACAGTTCTATCGGGATTCACAATGCCTTTACCCATACCTTTAAGGAGCTCGGGGTGCCTAGCCCTGATGCCAAAACTATTCGTGGTTTTATGGGACCGCCTCTCGAAAGTAGTTTTGCGACCTGCCTTCCCAAAGACCAAATTTCTGAGGCTATCCAGATATACCGTTCTTACTACAAAGCAAAAGGCATCCATGAAGCTCAACTCTTTCCTCAGATTGTAGACTTGCTTGAGAAGTTATCGAGCAATTACCCTCTTTATATCACCACTACAAAGAATACTCCAACCGCTCAAGACATGACTAAAAACTTGGGAATCCATCATTTCTTTGATGGCATTTATGGTTCCAGCCCTGAAGCACCCCATAAGGCAGATGTCATTCGCCAAGCCTTACAGACACATCAACTAGCCCCAGAACAAGCCATCATCATCGGAGATACCAAGTTTGATATGCAGGGGGCTCAAGAAACAGGCATTCAGAAATTGGCCGTCACTTGGGGATTTGGAGATCAAGCAGATCTACTAAACTATCAACCTGATTATATCGCCCACAAACCCTTAGAAGTTTTGGAGTATTTTCAATAACATAGACTGGGCGACAACTCTATTTCAGAAGAAAATGAAGTAAGTCTCTACATAACAAAACGCATATTACCAAGGTTCATTTGTACTGACCTGATAATATGCGTTTTTCTTTTTTATTCAACGTGGGTGGTTTGATTAGCAAAGGCGATAATAGCCTGCTTCAACTCATCTCCGCTGAGAGTGCGGAATTCTTCAATCTTTTTATCGATAGCTTCTAGAGGCATAACATTAACCTTACCAACGAAAATCTTATCCATAACCTGATTATCAACTAATTCGGTCGAAACCAAGAGTTCTTCGTAAAGTTTTTCACCTGGACGGATTCCAACTTCAACGATTGGAATTTCGCTTTCGGTGTGTCCACTTAGAAGGACCATTTTCTTGGCCAAATCATAAATCTTGACTGGTTTGCCCATATCAAGGATAAAGACTTCCCCATCCTTGGCATAAGCACCAGCATGGATAACCAAACGGCTAGCTTCTGGAATGGTCATGAAGTAACGGGTCATGCGGAAGTCTGTCACCGTTACAGGCCCACCTTCAGCAATCTGACGTTCAAAGACTGGAATGACACTACCACGGCTACCAAGAACATTCCCAAACCGAACTGCACAATAGGTCGATTGGCTACGTTGGTTAAAGCCAGTGACAATCAACTCAGCCACGCGCTTGGTTGCTCCCATAACATTTGGTGGATTAACTGCCTTATCTGTCGAAATCATAACCATCTTAGGTACTTTGGCTTCATCAACAGCCTTAGCAACGTTGTAAGTTCCACGAATATTGTTTTTGAAGGCTTCTTTTGGATTGCGCTCCATCATAGGAACGTGCTTGTGGGCAGCCGCATGATAAACAATAGCTGGCTTGTACTGCTCAAAGACTTGCAACAAACGGTCATAGTCTTGAATATCGGCAATAACTGGTACATAATCAATCCCTTGGAACTTACGAATCAATTCATGATAAACAAGGTAAATTGAGTTTTCCCCATGACCGAGCAAGACAATGCGTTCAGGATTGAAACGGCTAACTTGGCGACAGATTTCAGAACCGATTGAACCACCAGCACCTGTAACCAAGATTGTCTTACCTGTCAGTTCTGCGCCCAGACGCGATTCGTCAAGACGAATTTCCTGACGGCCCAAAAGGTCTGTGATATCAATTTTTTGGAAGCCAGTAGCTGCTTGGTGAAGTCCCTGAACAACTGTTTCAACTTTAGGCATCTTGTAACATTTGACACCCAGCTTATTACACATCTGCAAGATACGCTCATATTCTGACGGGTCAAGCGACGGAATCGCAACGATAACACGCTCGATTTGATGGCGTTTGGCTAATTCAGGCAATTCATCATATGAACCCAAAACAGGAATCCCACCAAGTTTTTGTCCCTTTTTCTTAGCATCCTTATCCAAAATACCGACAAGTTCTAATTCACTAGTTGGATGTTGGTAACTATCCATAAAGAGAGCCCCACCATCACCAGCACCAATCAAGAAGGTCCGACGGTGTTCTCCATCACCACTTCCTTTTTTGCGTCTAGAGTAGATTAACTGCCAAGTAATCCGTGGCAATAAAATCAAGAAGGTACTAAACAAGATAAAGAGAATGATGAAACGGATTGAAAAAAGTGGCAAGAAGGCATAGCAGATACTATATGACAAGATGCTGCTCGCAGTCACACCAAAAAAGATTTTCAGAAAGTCCGTAATCTTGCTGTAACGACTAATACTAGCGTTTAATCCCCAAAATCCAATCATCAATTGATAGAACAGGAAGGCCAGACTCGTATAGATAATGTAGTCAACAGGTGCTGGATTAATCAGCCCATAAAATAAAATATAAGATACAATGATGGAAACCACCATACTCAAAATATCAAATATTCCCCAGAAAACCTGCTTTTGTTGTTTATTTAAAATTTCCACCAGATCAATCACATAATCTGTTAGTTTTTTATTCATAGAAATTTACTCCTCCTTAAAAGAGTTTTACTATATTGTTATTGTAGCATATTTTAATTTATTTGGCTTATTTTTCCAAATAAATTACTGTTCCCTTGTACTCTTTCTTCCATTTAAATCCTCTAATTAAACCTACAATCGTCCCAAGGCCATAAGCAAAGTGAATGGAAAATAAAAGAAAGGGCATCACAATTAGAAATCCATTTTTATGTTTTAATAAAGTCAGCAAAGTGAGTAATGACAAAAGTAGAAAATAAGCACCTAATAGTAAAGTTATGAATACGAATGTGATCGGTAACAATGCTAGACTAAACACAAGACTCAAAACAAATAAACAAGGAACATAGTGAAATAATGATAAACACTTAGGCTGAACATGACTTGTCAAGCCAATCCACAAACCATTTGAATACTTTTGATGCAGCATTTTCTTGAATGTTGGTCGAATATACTGATAAGATAGAATACTTGGGCTATAGCGGATTTTATAACCATGTTCTCGAATTCTATAATGAATATCATTATCTTCAGTTCGGCCAAGTTGCTCATTTACTAAACCAACCTTCTGGAAAACCTCTCGTTTATACATCCCATGAAAAATAGAAGAAACATATCTATCCTCGGAACTATTTCGATAATTGGCAATGCTACTGCCAAACATATTTTCCTCAACAAGATGCAAGGTCTCTGCCCATTTTCCCTTTCCTTCAACAATCGTCGGTCTAGGTCCCCCACAGACAGATTCACCTTGTTGAATAACAGCCACATTATTCATTACAAAACTCTCAGTAACTTTTGAATGAGCATCAATTTTTAAAATAAGGTCCCCTACAGAATGTTTAACTCCCAGGTTAAAACCACTAGCTTGATTTTTCTTAGGATTGTTATACAATCTAATTGAGTTAAACTCTGTGTCTTCTTTTATAAATTGCTGAATGATGGCTGTTGTCCCATCTGTAGACATAGCATTTATAAATAGAATTTCAATATTTTCTTTAGGATAGGTTTGATTTTTTAAGTCCTCAATTAGACCAGGCAGATATTTTTCTTCATTGTATGCACTGATTACAATGGATACGAGAAGACTTTCAACATTTTGAGTCACTACTACTCTCCTGAATTTTTCCTTCCACTATTTTATCATAATTTTCAAGACTTTCCTATTTTTATCTTGAAAGCCAGAAACCTTACTTGACATTATAGGGAAAAAGCCTTAAAATAAGCTGTTATTAAAATCAGCTAGAAGAGGTATTATATGAAAAAGCAATCACTCTTTTTTGTTCCAGGTATTATCCTGATTGGTGTTTCCTTGCGGACTCCATTTACTGTTTTACCCATTATTTTGGGAGATATTTCGCAAGGTCTGGGGGTAGAAGTTAGTTCACTTGGTGTCTTGACCAGCCTTCCCCTCCTCATGTTTACTCTCTTCTCGCTCTTTTCTACCCGATTGGCTCAGAAAATTGGCTTGGAGCATCTCTTCACCTACAGCCTCTTCTTCTTGACCATCGGTTCTCTCATTCGACTAATCAATCTGCCCCTGCTCTATCTAGGAACCTTGATGGTTGGGGCAAGTATCGCAGTCATCAATGTTCTGCTTCCTAGTCTTATCCAAGCCAATCAACCAAAGAAGATTGGTTTTCTGACCACCTTATATGTAACTTCTATGGGGATTGCGACGGCTCTGGCTTCCTATCTAGCCGTGCCCATTACACAAGCCAGTTCTTGGAAAGGGCTTATCATCCTCCTCACCCTGCTCTGCCTAGCAACTTTTTTGGTCTGGCTGCCTAATCACCGCTATAATCACAGACTGGCTCCACAAACCAAACAAAAAAGCAAAACAAAGGTCATGCATAATAAACAGGTCTGGGCAGTGATTGTCTTTGCAGGTTTTCAATCCTTGCTCTTTTACACCGCTATGACTTGGCTACCTACCATGGCCATCCATGCAGGTCTATCCAGTCACGAAGCTGGCTTGCTGACTTCTATCTTCTCTCTGATTAGCATTCCTTTTTCAATGACTATCCCAAGCCTAACAACCAGCTTATCTACTCGCAACCGTCAGCTCATGCTCACTTTGGTTTCACTCGCTGGTGTGGTCGGCATTTCCATGCTCTTCTTCCCAATCGGTAATTTCTTTTACTGGCTTGCCATCCATCTCCTCATCGGAACCGCAACCAGCGCCCTCTTCCCTTATCTCATGGTCAACTTTTCACTCAAGACAAGCGCCCCTGAAAAGACAGCTCAATTGTCTGGTTTGTCTCAAACAGGAGGCTATATCCTAGCAGCCTTTGGGCCAACCCTCTTTGGTTACAGTTTTGACCTGTTCCACTCTTGGGTACCAGCTGTAGCTGCGCTCTTACTCGTCGATATCCTGATGACTGTGGCCCTCTTTACAGTGGACAGAGCCGATAAAATTCTCTAAACTTCTAGTTTTGGCTAGAAGTTTTTTATATATAAAAATTTTACACATTTCTCTTGACAGGGCTTTCTTTTAGATGTACAATGTATGTGTAGAAAAATTATATATAAAAATCTTACACATTAGAAAAGGAGGTTTCCCATGTACTTTCCAACATCCTCTGCCTTGATTGAATTTCTCATCTTGGCCGTACTGGAAAAAGGGGATTCTTATGGTTATGAGATTAGCCAAACCATTAAGCTCATCGCTAATATCAAAGAATCCACACTCTATCCCATTCTCAAAAAATTGGAAGGCAATAGCTTTCTGACAACCTATTCTAGAGAGTTCCAAGGTCGCATGCGCAAATACTACTCCTTGACAAATGGTGGTATAGAACAGCTCGTGACCCTAAAAGATGAATGGACACTCTATACAGACACCATCAATGGCATCATAGAAGGGAGTATCCGCCATGACAAGAACTGAATACCTGACTCAGCTAGAACTTTATCTTAAAAAACTGCCTCAGGCTGACCAAATTGAAGCCATGGACTATTTCAGGGAACTCTTTGACGATGCTGGAGTCGAAGGAGAGGAAGAACTCATCGCTAGCTTAGGAACTCCTAAGGAAGCAGCTCACGAAGTCCTCTCTAATCTTCTCGATAAAAAAATCAATGAGGCACCCGCTCAAAAAAATAACCGACAAATTTTGCATATCGCCTTGTTAGCCCTCCTTGCAGCACCCATCGGTATTCCTCTGGGAATCGCCATCCTCGTGTCCCTGTTCGCAATCCTTGTGGCAGCCTTAACTGTCATTCTAGCTTTCTTTGCGGTTTCCATACTTGGTATCATCGGCGGATTCCTATTTTTAGTTGAAAGTTTCACTGTTCTCGCCCAAGCCAAATCAGCCTTTATCTTGATTTTTGGTGCTGGTTTACTAGCTATCGGTGCTTCTTCACTAGTCTTACTAGGTATTTCCTATGTAGCCCGCTTCTTCGGTCTACTCATTGTTCGCCTGGTGCAATTTGTTCTCAAAAAAGGAAAGAGAGGTGACCAGCATGCGTAAATTGACAAAAGGATTTCTCATTTTTGGTGTGGTGACTACCATTATCGGCTTTATCCTGCTCTTTGTAGGGATCCAATCTGACGGGATTAAGAGTCTGCTTGCCATGTCCAAGGAGCCTGTCTATGATAGTCGGATGGAAGAGTTGACCTTTGGCAAGGAAGTCGAAAACCTAGAGATTACTCTCCATCAACACGCGCTCACCATCACAGACTCTTTGGATGATCAAATCCACATTTCTTACCATCCATCACTCTCTGCTAACCATGATATTGTCACAAATCAAAACGATAAAACGCTGAGCCTAACGGATAAAAAACTGTCTGAAAGTCCATTGCTCTCTTCTGGAATTGGCGGGATTCTCCATATCGCAAGTAGCTACTCTAGTCGTTTTGGCGAAGTTATTCTCCGACTGCCAAAAGGGAGAACTCTAAAAGGGATCAACATCTCAGCCAATCGTGGACAAACCACCATCATAAATGCTAGCCTTGAAAATGCAACTCTCAATACAAATGGTTATCTCCTCCGAATTGAAGGAAGTCGTATCAAAAACAGTAAACTCACAACACCAAATATTATCAATATCTTTGATACAGACCTTACAGATAGTCAGCTAGAGTCAACAAAAAATCACTTCTACGTTGACAATATTAAAGTATATGGTAAGGTAGAACTAACTTCTAAAAATGAACTCAGCATCACACTAACTCAAAAAGAAAGCCAAGAAATTAACTTAGACCTCTCGAGTCACCATGGTCCTATTTATCAGTTATCGAGAGATGAGAGTCAACGCCACCCCAACGAATTAAGCAACCCTTACAAAACTGAAAAAACTGATGCAAAAGGTCAACTCATCGCTAAGGCTGATGATTATATTAGTCTTGAAACTACAGCTAACAGACCTTAATAAACCTATTTATATCGACCACTATGACACATAACCCGCTAAAAAGGAGGTTCTACCATGAAACAAGAATGGTTTGAAAGTAATGATTTTGTAAAAACAACAAGCAAGAACAAGCCTGATGAACAAGTCCAAGATGTTGCAGACAAGGCTGAAGAAACTATAGCCGATCTCGATACGCCAATTGAAAAAAATACTCAGTTAGAGAAGGAAGTTTCTCAAGCTGAAGTCGAATTGGACAGCCAGCAAGAAGAGAAAATTGAAACGCCTGAAGACGGTGAAGCGAGAACAGAAATAGAAGAAAAGAAAGCATTAGATTCTACTGAAGAAGAGCAAGATCTTCCTGAAGAAACAGAAAAAGTCACTATAGCTGAAGAGAAGCAAGAAGCTTTTCCTCAGCAAAAACCAACCACGAAAGAGCCACTTCTTCTCAGTCAATCCTTAGAAAGTCCTTACATCCCCGACCAAGCTCCAAAATCGACGGATAGATGGAAAGAGCAAGCGCTTGATTTTTGGTCTTGGCTAGTAGAAGCAATCAAATCTCCTACGAGCAATCTTGAAACAAGTAGCACACACAGTTACACAGCCTTTCTCTTGCTCATTCTGTTTTCTGCATCTTCCTTTTTCTTTAGTATCTACCACATCAAACATGCTTACTATGGACATATAGCAACTATGCATAATCACTTCCCTGAACAATTTGCTTCATTAAATCTCTTTTCGATTATCTCTATCCTAGTAGCAACAACACTCTTCTTCTTTTCATTCCTCTTGGGTAGTTTCGTCGTGAGACGATTTATCCACCAGGAAAAGGACTGGACGCTAGAAAAGGTTCTCCAACAATATAGCCAACTCTTGGCAATTCCAATCTTCCTCACTGCTATTGCTAGTTTCTTTGCCTTCTTTGATAGCCTACGATTTACAGCCCTTTTGTGTGTGATTAGCATTGGAATCATTCTACTTGCCAGTCTCCATATCATTACAAGACCAAGTCAAGCAAGTGAAACCGACTCCTTCTATCAGTTATTCTTGTCTGTCCTTGTGAACGGAGTCATTATCCTCCTCTTCTTTGTAGCTGAAGTGGCACTGATTGGAGATTATCTTCGTATCTTGGCCTTTCTTTAAACTTCAATCCTGTCTTTCATGGCAGGATTTTTTATATGTAAAAAAGCAAGTCGATTGACCTGCTTCTGCTTTACTTTTCTTGTGCTAATGCTTTAAAATCTTTGTCTAAGATGGGTTGCACTTCTAATTGATTGGCATCTAGTTGGTGGTAAAATGCTGATGGTAGTGACTCTGGGAATTTTGCATAGTTCAAGCGGGCAATAGCTTCATAGTCTTCTGGTTTAGAGCCATCTCCTGTGATTTGAACCAAGTCAATCTCCCACTGGACTTCCTTATCCACCAATTGCTCAATATAGGCTGCAGGAACAAATGGTTCTCTCGGCAAAACAGTCTTGACTCCTTGAGCCAGATGGTAAACACCGTGCACTTGGCCTTCTCCATCCTGATAGAAGGAAACTTTTGCAAAGTAGGCATCTGTCTCTTGAACCGCACGCACACGCGCTTCAAACTGAGCCAAGCCATCTTCTTCTAAAAAGCTTTTCAAGTCCTCATGACTAAAGAAAACAGGATTAAAAATTCCTTGGCAAATCGTAAAACGGGCTGCGGTGTCTCCCAGATAGGCTTGAATACTTGCTTGGAAATAAGCTTCAAAGTCAAAACCATCTAGTCCTTCAACCTCAGTTCCTGTATAAGCAAGCAGGGCTTCTAAAAATGACTTGATAATCTGCCAGTCTGTCTTCGTTAGTAGGTCAGGAAGATCGACACGATATGCCTTTTGACCATCAGTATAACTGACCTTAAAAAGAAATTGCGATTGCCCCACTATCGCACACTCGATATACTCGAGACGATTAAGAGGCTGACGGAGATAGACAGCATCATAGCTATGTGACTCCAAACCATCTACCAAGGCCAAGATAGACTTGGCAGTCAAAATTTCCTGTTCTCCTAAAATGCTCTGTTTATTTGGAATAAAAAATGTTTTCGTCATAACTTGACTCCTTTGAAATCGTTTACATATAGTATACCCTATTTTCCTGAAAGATACAGAAACAAACTTTAGATTTTTGAGTAAAAAGAATAGAAAAACAGCCCCTAAGGACTGTTTAATCTTATACAGTAGCTGCTTGATCCAAGCTTTCACCGATAGCGGCTAGGCGCTCGACAACTTCAGCTTGTGTCAATTCATTTTCTGAAACATAGCGGTTACGTGGGTGAACACGGCACTCGTGTGAGCATCCACGAAGGTACTTGTCTTCATTTTCTTCTGATGTCAAGATACGACGGTTACAGAATGGATTTCCACAGTTGACATAACGTTCACATGGTGTTCCATCAAACCAGTCTTTTCCTACGATGGTTGGGTTGACATGGTTAACATCTACGGCAATACGCTCGTCAAAGACGTACATTTTCCCATCCCAAAGTTCACCTTGGACTTCTGGGTCTTTACCGTAAGTTGCAATTCCTCCGTGCAATTGGCCGACATCTTTGTAGCCTTCACGGACCATCCAACCTGAGAATTTCTCACAGCGAACGCCACCTGTACAGTAAACCACGACACGCTTGTCCATGAATTTTTCTTTGTTGTCACGGACCCATTGTGGCAACTCACGGAAGTTGCGGATGTCTGGACGGATAGCACCACGGAAGTGTCCAAGGTCATACTCATAGTCATTACGAGTATCAAGGACAACTGTATCTTCGTCAAGAAGGGCTTCTTTGAACTCTTTTGGAGACAAGTAAGCACCTGTTGTTTCAAGTGGGTTGATATCGTTGTCAAAGTCGTTGTCTTCCAAACCAAGGTGGACAATTTCTTTCTTGTAGCGAACGAACATCTTCTTGAAGGCTTGTTCACTTTCTTCGTCAATCTTGAACCAGAGGTCTTCCATGCCTGGGAGGCTGTGAACGTAGTCCATGTATTTTTGAGTTGTTTCATAATCACCTGAAACTGTTCCGTTAATTCCCTCGTCAGCGACTAGGATACGACCTTTAAGGCCGATTGATTTACAGAAAGCCAAGTGGTCTGCAGCAAATTGCTCTGCATTTTCAATTGGAGTGTAAAGGTAGTAAAGTAAGACACGAATATCTTTTGCCATAAGATTTGTTCTCTTTTCTATTCTTAAATTTTCAGAATTTTTCATCTAACTATACTAGTATACCTGCTTGAGAAAACGAATGCAATTTATTTGACTGGAAATTGTAGAAAGGGATTTATCCCTGCACTTCATCAGTAACCATAGCGAATCGCAGATAGCTCTCTCAATTTTTTGATCTGCTCAGCTTGACTTTCTGACAGAATCAGCTTATTGTCAATTAACATACGTGAGATGTCAACATTCATTTGACTCAATATAAATGGGGTAGAGGTCCCATCGTCCTCTAATCGTCTTTTATAAATCACTAATTGATTTTTCAAGGGAGGCAATTGAGGCGCATCCTTTATATCTTCTACTAGATAGTCTATGATAGTCATAGCTTCACAACGCCTTTCACTTCCTCCTGCAAACCATTTTAATGATGTCATTCTTATTTTCCTCCTTAAATTGAAAAACTATCATTCCTAACTCTCCCGTCAGTATTTACCCAAATACCCTGTGTAAAAAAGTCAGCAAAAATGGTAATGTTGCGAAAATATTATTGATCACATGCACCGCATAGGATGGATAAATACTCTTGGTATAGCGGGTCAAACCAGCAAAGATGATGCCAGATGTTGCAAAGACGAAGATATCTAACAAACTAGGCAGGCTTGAAAAATGAGGAAGAGCAAATAAAATTGACGGAAGAAGCAAATCAAGGCCAAATCTCGAATGCTTAAAAAAGGCGTGTTGCAGTAATCCTCTATAGATTAGCTCTTCCATAAGTGGAGTCAGAAAGAACAAAGTTATATAGATACCTAGCTCAGCAAAGTTTGTCCCACTATAACCGATCAATACAGCCCAACCTTCAGCAGTTGACTGAACATGTTTAGCTGTCTGAACGTTAAAAGAGATCTGGAGCACTACCACTAATATTGTCAAAATCGAATACCAAAGCCATTTTTTTCTTGGAATGCGAAAGAGATAACCATGACCTGTCTTAACCAGAATCCAAATCATGACCCCACTAAATAGCAGACTCAAGAGATTTTGAATCCAGACGAAATTGCCAATCTGGGAAGAAAATTGCCAATAATTTTGAACAATAAGCGTCAGCTGAGAAAGACCAAATACGAAAAATAAGTAAGACAAGACTGCACTTATTTTGAATAGAAGTTGATACTTTTTCATATGAACTCTCCTTTGTAAACTCGAGACATCTCTACTATAAGCGATATTTTCCTAAATCCTTACTCCAAATCCTAAATGGTACTTGAGATTTCCTGAATGGTTAAATAGTGATAAGAAAACACATATATCTATGCTTTTATTTCAAAAAATCACTGCCTCCCCCAGATAAGCCTGAGGAAAACAGTGATTCAGTTTTTAGGAATGAATGTAAGGAACTACATTTAATATTATTATACTACACACCAAAAATAAGGTATAATATTTATTGAAATCTACCATAAAGGTAACCACTTAAACACTAGGTAAGCCTTCCTACAAGTTATCCTTTACCTCTAATCTCTCTAAAACAAACTATTTTAATAACCAAAATCCGACCACATAGCCAGCTCCTAAGAATATAGCCATAAAAGATAGCATGGGATTCAGAAAATAAAAGATTACAACAGATACAAAGGTTAGCACAAAAACATTAAAGGCAATGGTGTCAGAAGCCAAGACTAGAATATAGGGTGTCAACCAGTCTAAGGTTTTTGAATATGGGAAAAATAAGTGTTTATACATGATATGTTCCTATACAGTATAGAGAGTATAAACTCAAAGAGATACACAAATTAATAATTCTCTATGCAAACTAAATCTTCTAATGTGGCCATAAAAACGAAGCTGCCGCTCCACCTGCTGCGCAAATCAAATAAATCTGAGGAGTTGGGAAAGGGATTGTCTCCATACAAAGCGAAATCCCCTCAACTGCACCACCTACTCCACTTAAAAATCTGTCTGCAAGTTGTTTATCACCAGCTGTTATCGTTGTTAGTTTTTCATCAGGTAAAATGATGAAATTATTTGCTGATTGTCCCATTATTTTCACACTTTCTTTGTTAAATTAATTTGGCTAGTAGATAAAAGATAGATTAAGACATTAAAAATAATGAAAATATGGCCATAGAATAAAATCATCTTCTCATCCAAACCAAGATAAAGTTTGACCATTAAAAAGATGAGCAAAAGGATTTGAAACCACACCGTTTTTCCAAAAATAAATTTAAAGCGGTTTTGAATGTCTGCTTCCTTGATCTTTACCGCCAAACCTTTATTAGTAAGAAGGAAAACTCCTGCTTCAAACAAGCCACTGTAGAGAACAAGCCACCCAATCGATACATTAGAGATTTGCAAAAATGTCCCTAAAAGAATATCCAAAATGCTACCCAAGAAAATAACAAGAAATAACCTGTATCTCATATAAATCACCTCCTTTTACTAATATCTATAAAAGTTTAACTTGCCCTCAAAGCTCCCCAAGCTGCTGTACAGAACTGTGCTCCTAAAATCCCTCCAGCAAGAGTTCCCACAACTGGGATAACACTCCCCAGAGCTGCACCTCCTATTGTACAAACTCCCAATGCTTGAACAACTTCTCCAGCCCCTACTTTATCTCCACCTTCAACGCAAGCAAGCATTTCATTATCCATAACAGAAAATTGTGACATTGTTTTTGTATTCATGATGAATACCTCCTTTTTATTTTTAATTTTTGTCTTGTTGCAACCTTGACAACATCAATATATCATAATTAACTAATATCATTTTTTTAAATCATAAAATGTCTTTTTTTCATCACGAAATGTTTTTCATAAATTTTATCAAATCCTAAAACTAATATATACTATCATCAACTATAAAAATCAATGCTTAATCTTACTTAATAAAAATTACTGTTCATGACAATATAAATACCATTTACGATTTAACAAGAAGTTTTTAGCAAAGTTTGGCATAATAGAGCTATCCACTATATGAAAGGAATTGCCAATGACTTCTTATAAACGTACATTTGTTCCTCAAATAGATGCTAGAGACTGCGGTGTTGCTGCCTTAGCCTCGATTGCTAAATTCTATGGTTCAGATTTTTCTCTAGCTCACTTGAGAGAACTTGCAAAGACCAATAAAGAAGGGACGACTGCTCTTGGCATTGTAAAAGCCGCTGATGAAATGGGCTTTGAAACAAGACCTGTTCAAGCAGATAAAACTCTCTTTGACATGAGTGATGTCCCCTATCCATTTATCGTTCACGTTAACAAAGAAGAAAAACTCCAACATTACTATGTTGTCTATCAAACAAAGAAAGACTATCTGGTTATTGGTGATCCTGACCCTTCTGTAAAAATCACCAAAATGTCAAAAGAACGCTTTTTCTCTGAATGGACTGGAGTAGCTATTTTTCTAGCTCCCAAACCCAGCTATCAACCCCATAAAGATAAAAAGAATGGTCTACTAAGCTTCCTTCCTCTGATTTTCAAACAAAAATCTCTCATTGCTTACATCGTTCTCTCAAGCTTATTGGTCACGATTATCAATATCGGTGGTTCTTATTATCTCCAAGGAATCTTGGATGAATACATCCCAAATCAGATGAAATCAACTTTAGGAATCATCTCAGTTGGTCTGGTTATAACCTATATCCTCCAACAAGTCATGAGCTTCTACAGAGATTATCTCCTAACCGTTCTGAGTCAAAGATTAAGCATTGATGTGATTTTATCCTATATTCGCCATATTTTTGAACTTCCTATGTCTTTCTTTGCGACACGTCGTACAGGAGAAATCATTTCACGGTTCACAGATGCTAACTCTATTATAGATGCTTTGGCTTCTACCATTCTTTCTCTTTTTCTGGATGTTTCCATTCTGATTCTTGTAGGGGGTGTCTTACTGGCACAAAACCCTAATCTCTTCCTTCTTTCTCTTATTTCCATTCCTATATACATGTTCATCATCTTTTCTTTTATGAAGCCTTTCGAAAAAATGAACCATGATGTCATGCAAAGTAATTCTATGGTTAGCTCTGCCATTATCGAAGATATCAACGGGATTGAAACTATCAAGTCGCTCACGAGTGAAGAAAATCGCTATCAAAATATAGACAGCGAATTTGTAGATTATTTGGAAAAATCCTTTAAGCTCAGTAAATATTCTATTTTACAAACGAGTTTAAAGCAGGGAACAAAATTAGTTCTGAATATCCTTATCCTATGGTTTGGCGCTCAATTAGTCATGTCGAGTAAAATTTCTATCGGTCAGCTGATTACCTTTAACACACTTCTTTCTTACTTTACAACTCCTATGGAAAATATTATCAACCTCCAAACCAAACTCCAATCTGCGAAGGTCGCTAATAACCGTTTGAACGAAGTCTATCTAGTCGAATCTGAATTTCAAGTTCAAGAAAACCCTGTTCATTCACATTTTTTGATGGGCGATATTGAATTTGATGACCTTTCTTATAAGTATGGTTTTGGACGAGATACCTTAACAGATATTAATCTCACGATTAAACAAGGAGATAAGGTTAGCCTAGTTGGAGTCAGTGGTTCTGGTAAAACAACTTTAGCCAAAATGATTGTCAATTTCTTTGAACCCTACAAAGGACATATTTCCATCAATCATCAGGATATTAAAAACATTGATAAAAAAGTCTTGCGCCGTCATATTAATTACCTACCTCAACAAGCCTATATCTTTAATGGCTCTATTTTGGAAAACTTAACTTTGGGAGGTAATCATATGATTAGCCAAGAAGATATTCTAAGAGCTTGTGAATTAGCTGAAATCCGTCAAGACATTGAAAGAATGCCTATGGGCTATCAAACTCAGCTCTCTGATGGATCTGGTCTATCAGGAGGACAAAAGCAACGAATAGCCCTCGCTCGTGCTCTTTTAACTAAATCTCCTGTTTTAATACTAGATGAAGCTACTAGCGGTCTTGATGTCTTGACTGAGAAAAAAGTTATAGATAATCTTATGTCCCTCACTGATAAAACCATTCTCTTTGTAGCCCATCGTCTCAGTATAGCCGAACGAACCAACCGTGTCATTGTTCTTGACCAGGGGAAAATCATTGAAGTTGGTAGTCATCAAGAGTTAATGCAGGCGCAAGGCTTCTACCATCATCTATTCAATAAATAAGGAGAATGTCATGAATCCTAATCTTTTTAGAAGCGTCGAGTTTTATCAGAGACGTTACCATAACTATGCGACAGTATTAATCATACCTCTTTCATTACTGTTTACTTTCATCTTGATTTTCTCCCTCGTTGCCACAAAAGAAATTACTGTCACTTCCCAAGGAGAAATCACCCCTACAAGTGTCATTGCATCCATTCAGTCAACCAGTGATAATCCTATCCTTGCTAATCATTTAGTGGCAAATCAAGTAGTTGAAAAAGGTGACTTACTTATCAAATACTCTGAAACAATGGAAGAAAGTCAGAAAACTGCCTTAGAAATTCAATTACAAAGACTTGAGAAGCAAAAAGAAGGACTTGGAATTTTGAAACAAAGCTTAGAAAAAGCGACTGATCTTTTTTCTGGCGAGGATGAGTTTGGCTACCATAATACCTTTATGAATTTTACTAAACAATCCCATGATATTGAACTGGGTATCACAAAGACTAACACTGAGGTTTCAAATCAAGCCAATCTTGCCAATAGCAGTTCATCAGCTATTGAACAAGAAATTTCAAAAGTTCAACAACAAATTGGAGAATACCAGGAGCTGAGTGATGCTATCATAAATAAAAGGGCTCGCTTACCAACTGGCAATCCACACCAGTCAATTTTGAATCGTTATCTTGTAGCCTCACAAAGACAAACACAAGGAACTGCAGAGGAGCCATTTTTATCTCAAATTAATCAAAGTATTGCAGGTCTTGAATCATCTATCGCAAGCCTCAAAATTCAGCAAGCTGGTATCGGAAGTGTAGCAACTTATGATAATAGTTTAGCAACTAAAATTGAAGTACTCCGCACTCAGTTTTTACAAACAGCCTCACAGCAACAACTAACCGCGGAGAATCAATTAACAGAATTAAAAGTACAACTAGATCAAGCGACACAGCGCTTAGAAAACAATACCTTAACCGCTCCAAGTAAAGGTATCGTTCATCTGAACAGCGAATTTGAAGGTAAAAATAGAATTCCAACTGGTACAGAAATTGCTCAAATATTTCCTGTTATCACAGACACAAGAGAAGTACTAATCACTTACTACGTATCTTCTGACTATCTACCTCTACTAGATAAAGGACAAACTGTAAGATTAAAACTGGAGAAGATTGGAAATCACGGCATTACCATCATCGGCCAACTTCAGAGCATTGATCAAACTCCTACCAGAACAGAGCAAGGAAATCTCTTTAAATTAACCGCTCTTGCAAAACTATCTAATAATGATAGTAAACTCATCCAATACGGCTTACAAGGTCGCGTCACTAGTGTAACTGCAAAGAAAACATATTTTGATTATTTCAAAGATAAAATTTTAACCCATTCTGATTAATTTTCAGATAACACTCTATAACTATTTATTATCTTATCAAAAAGGAGAATCATAACATGGATAAGAAGCAAAACCTAACTTCATTTCAAGAACTAACAACTACCGAACTCAACCAGGTTACAGGTGGAGGATTGTGGGAAGAGCTATATGAAACTATAACAACACCATTAAAATTACGGACTACTTTCAAACCATAAAAAATCTATAGAATTATAAAAACGCATAATATCAGATTTCAAAATGACTGATACTATGCGTTTTATCATGAAAAGATTATAGAAGATACAAGTCACCCATCCCAACCTATACTTCTATCTCTAAGACTTGTTTAAATCTAAAATTAGAACTTGTAGTTTTTAGAATGATATTTGGGTATTTCGTTAAAATACTATTAACATTAGACAAACCAACTCCTCTATTCAGTCCTTTAGATGACATTCCTCTCTCAAATATTTTTGTAACATCAATCCCCCTATCTAGAGTAGGATTTTGGATAATCAAAACTTGCTTATTGTTTCTCATATCTTCAAAAAAACAAACACTTAGAGGTTCCTCGATAGCGGCGCTTGTAGCGGCCTCTATCGCGTTATCTAACAATATAGAAACAACTGTTAAAAAATCAATTTCCTCAATCTTTTTGATAGCAATTGGTTTTTCTATTTCCAAAGAAACTGGCACTAGTAAACTCTGAGCCTCGGATAATTTTGAGATTAATAAACTCTTCAAGGATAAATTCTCTATGTTTCTCAATCTCACTACATCAAATTTTGTATCTTTTAAATTTTTCCCCGAATCTTTCAGGACACTGTCATAAATTTGAGCAACTAAATCAATATCTTTGCGGTCTATCCCTATCTTTAAACTTGTTAAAATATTTGCATAATCATGCCTAAAGCTTCTAACCTCTTGATAAAGCCCTTCTACTTGTTTACTATAGCTATTAAGATTTTGAAGTTGAATCTCTTTTTGAAGCACTAAATCTTTTTGCAATTCCTCACGTACATTTCTGTCCAGTATATTAACAAAATAAATAAATAAAAAGAAATAGATTGCAGTTATAGCTCCTTGATAATGATTTACAGATAAATTCAGACTATTTTTAATGTAACCAATAAATGGAATAAGGAGAAAATACCCCAACATTGCAGCATTAGTAAGCCTCATTATTTGATCTAGATGTTTATCCAACACTTTACTTCTTAAATAGCTAAAATCATACTGAAAAACTTTTATTATAAGCAAAGATAGGAGACTTGCTAAAATTGAGAAAATTGTAGCATCGTAATAAACATATATTTCTGTTAAACTAGCAAAATTAGGAATAATAAAATCAACAAAAAAATCATAGATAATCGACCAAAATGTAATAGGAAACAGAGCATAAAAAAGTGTCGATCTCAGACTGTATTTCTTTTTATCCAACGACAATGTGTAGATAATAAAAAAGATGGGATAATCTAGTACTGTAATAACAACAGAGATATAGAACACCTTAATCAAGATGAAAAGTAAAAACTCTAATAAAAAATAGAAAAGCAATAGCTCTAAAGATCTCTTTATAGTCAATTGATAGCCATAAATTTTTGCATGAAGAAATAAAAGTATGTAAAAATTCAAAGATACTAACACAAAAGACATTTACTACTCCTTACTATCATGTAAATCTTTAACTATATTCAGCAATGCCCTCATTTTTAACCTAGATACTAGGCAACTTGACCCGTTCTTCAAATAGACTAGTTTTTCTTCCTTATCTATTGAGGAGATATTATAAGGATTCACAATAAAAGAACGATGACACTGAACCAATCTTGGTTCTTGCTTCAATATATCAGAAATTTTACCGTAAAACTCTATTCTTTCTCTCATAGTATAAAGAACTAGCTTATGAGGAATCATTGACGTTTCTATATAAAGCAAATCCGAAAACGGAACCTGAACAAGTGCTTTAGAATTTGTAAACACAAAAGAATCTTCAGTCATTAGTTGATGTTTATTCTTGTGAACATAAGCGATTGCCTTTTCCACACGTTCCCTAAAAGCACTTTCAGGTAATTCCTTATCAATAAAATCTAAAGCTGATACTTGATATTGAAAACTAACAGGCATAAATTCTGAATGAGTTGTTACAAAGACAACGACTGCATTTGGATCCCTATCTCTGATTTCCAAAGCAATATCTAACCCTTTTCTAACATCGTTTTTAATTTCAATATCCAAAAAGAAAAGTTGATGACCTCCACGTTCCATCATATCTTCTAACAATTGATTCGGTTTGCCATAAACACCACAGTGCTTTACTTCCCAACAATTCTTCTCTAGAATATCATACACCAGATTTTCCATCCTAGTCTGCTGTATAAAATCATCCTCTAATATAAAGATATTCATTTCTCGTCTCCTTTAGTATTTAACCATCTTTCTTTTACAGTTTTAAAATATCTTCTAGAGCAGATAATATCTGATACTCTTTCATCCATAAATAAAATGGTCTTCGTTTCATACTTCAATCCTATTACTTTGGATAAGTTAACAAGAAACTTTCTATGACACCTGAACAATTTACCCAGACTCATTTCCTCAACTCTAGCTAGGCTCATATACTTCTCAAATACTCCATCAGCTGTAATAAAAATAACAGCATGTGCCTTCGTAGGATGTGTTGTCACATAGTAAACCTTAGAATGAGGCACTTTAACAACTGCTCTACCTTGGCTTAAAATATATTCTTGCATATTTTTCCTCCTTACTCTCCTATATCATATCAAAACTAGTATCCTATGATTGAAAAAATCTTAAAAGGTATCTGAGTTATCATAAATGGTTATTTTTCAACATTTCATGCTAAAATTTATACAATCTAAGATTTCGATATCTTCTATCGGATGTTTTTGATATGATAGAGCAAGAGGATAAATATGGATACAATTCAAATTCTACATTTTTCATTATTAGGATACATCATCACAAATGATATCAATTCTTATATTAAAGAAAACATATCAACAAAAACGAGAATTATAGCTTCTAGGCGTATCATCTATTCCTATAACACTACTACCTATTTTATCATAAAATCAATGTTTTTATCTTCAGATACAATGTATTCTTATATAGAAGATATACGACTCCGTTCTGAATTTGCCAATATTATCATCATAGGAAGTTACATTGATTATGATAAACTTTTCCGTAGTCATTACAAAATATTCGGTGTCATTGATACAGCTAGAAATCATTCTTTACAATCTATACGACAAGAAATTCACTCATATTTAGATGGTATTTATAATAGATTGAAATAAGATATGAACAAATCGATTAGGAAAGTCAAATTACTTTCTAGAAATATTTCAGCAGTCATGGCGTATTATTCTAGATTCAATCTACTATATCTTTAAAAAACAACTTTTACGTAATCAATCAGATTAGCCATAACAACCTAAATCAGTCCATTAACTACACAAATACTGTTCTTTGAAAATTAAAAATCACTGCCTCCCCCAGATAAGCCTGAGGAAAACAGTGATTCAATTTTTAGGAATTAGGAATGAATACACGAAATCAATTTAGCTGATTATTTTTTGTTTTTCAAGAATTCATCGTATTGTTTTTGCATTTCGTTCAATACTTTATCGTAAGCACCTTCAGATTTCAATTTTTCCATCAATTCTGGAATAGCTTTGTCTGGGTCTACAGTACCAGTGTTGATAGCTGTATCGAATTGTTGCATTGTGTTAGAGATTGCTGAGATTTCAGATTTCACATTGTCAGTGTTAAAGATGAATCCAAGTGCTGGAGATTCTTTAGCTTCAGCTAATTGTTTCTTAGAATCTTCGATTTGTTGGTCTGTAACGTTTTCGTTGATGTAAAGAATCCAGTTGTTACCAGTGTTCCATCCACCCATGTGAGTGTTTCCTTTGTAGCCATCAAGGACTTTAACACGGTTTTCTTTACCTGCAAGTTTTTCCCAGTTCTTGCCTTCTGGACCGTAAACAAGACCGTTCAAAAGTTCTGGGTTAGTGTTCAAGAGGTTCAACACTTCCATTGATTTTTCTTTGTTCTTAGAGTTGTTTGAGATGACAAAGTTAGCAACTTGTGTTGTTTGGTTTTTCTTGATGAAGTTAGTGATTGGTTTGATTTGGATATCTTTGTTTGCAACACGTGAAAGCAAGCTATTACCGTAGTCAGCTGGTCCTACTGTTTCTTCACGAACGAACCAAGTATCTTGTTGAAGGTCAAATGAAGTATCGCTTGTTGCTACGTCTTTTGGAATGTATCCAGCTTCATAGAATTTGTGAAGAGTCTTCAAGTGTTCTTTAAAGCGAGGCACATCGTAACGGTTTACGATCTTAGTAGTGTCCCCTTCAAGGTCGATAACGAATGGAAGTCCATTTGGAACTGGGTAGTCAAAGTTATCAGATGGGATGAAGTTCTTAGTAACCGCAAATGGCACTACATCTGGAGCTTTTTCTTTGATTTGTTTCAAGACTGGCTCAAGTGTTTCGTATGAAGTGACACCTGAAATATCGATACCGTATTTAGCAAGAAGAGTTCCGTTGAAGGCGAAGTTTTGAGATGATGCAACGTTGGCTGCAACTGGAACTGCGTAAATTTTACCGTTAATGCTGTTACCTTTGATGTAAGCTGGGTCAAGTGCTTTATAAAGCTCTGCCCCTTCTTTCTTATACAAATCAGTCAAGTCAGCATAAGCACCTTTTTGAGCATTTACAACATAGTTAGATGCAAAGGCGATATCGTAGTTTTCACCAGATGATGTGATAACTGACATTTTCTTATCATAGTCACCCCATCCAAGATATTGGATATCCAATTTAGCACCAACTTTTTCACCGATGATTTTGTTAGCATTTTCTAGCAATTCATCTAAGTTATCTGGTTTGTCACCGATTTGGTACATTTTGATAACAGTCTTATCACCTGAAGCTGAGTCAGCAGCTTTCTTGTTACCTGAAAGGTTTCCACAAGCAGCGAGACCAGCAGCCAAAGCGACTACACTAGCAGATGCAAAAGCATATTTTTTCCAGTTTTTCATGACAAAAACTCCTTTTTTTATTTTTAAACTTATAAACAATGTAATGATCTTAACTTCACGCAAGGGAAGTTTGGAAATGAGAAATATTTTTTCTCAACAAGCACTATTCTTTCACACCACCGATAGTCAAACCTTTTACAAAGTAGCGTTGGAAGAATGGATACAAGATTGCGATTGGAAGGGTTGCGACCACAACCATGGCCATACGGCCTGTTTCTTTCGGTAGAGCAACTCCCAGTTGACCTGAAAGGCCGACTGCTTTGGCGATGTAGTCCATATTTTGTTGGATTTGCATGAGCAAATATTGCAATGGATACAAGTTATCACTCTTGATATAAAGAAGGGCGTTGAACCAGTCATTCCAGAAACCAAGAGCTGTCAAGAGCGTGATGGTTGCGATACCTGGTAATGACAATGGCAAACAGATTTGGAAGAAGATCCGTGCTTCACTGGCACCATCGATACGAGCGGACTCAAGAATGGCTTCTGGGATAGTCTTCTTGAAGAAGGAACGCATCAAGATGATGTTAAATGGTGAGAGAAGCATTGGAACAATCAAGGCCCAAACTGTATCACCAAGTTGAAGTAAACGAGTGACCACGATATAGCCCGGTACCAAACCAGCATTAAACAACATACTAAGAAGGGCAAAGATTGTAAAGAATCTGCGATACTTAAAGGTTGTCCGTGAGATGGCGTAGGCATAGGTTGTTGTGATAAAAACGTTTGTGATAGTCCCCACCACTGTTACAAAGACTGAGATGAAGAGGGCTTGGAGGATTTTATCCTTAAACTGTGCCAAGAACTCAAAACCGTCTAAGCCAAATTGGGATGGGAAGAAGCTATATCCATTTTGGAGGATACTCTTTTCATCTGTCACAGAGATAACAATAACAAATATGAAGGGTAGGATACAAGAGAGGGCGATCAAACCAGAAATAATACTGAAGAAGATATCTGCTTTCTTACTGAAGGAGTGAATGCCGACATTATCAATTTTTTCTTTTTTAATTTTCTTTTCTGCCATATTCTCCTCCTTTCTAGAACAAGGCTGAGTTTGGATCAACTCGTCTTGCAAGTAAGTTTGATAGGATAACCAGAATCAAACCGACAACTGATTGGTAGAGACCTGCCGCTGAAGCCATCCCGATATCCGCTGTCTGAGTCAAACCATTATAAACATATACGTCCAAGACGTTGGTTACGTTATAAAGCTGACCAGCATTGTGGGGGATTTGGTAGAAGAGACCGAAGTCTGCACGGAAGATATTTCCGACTGCAAGGATGGTCAATACGGTTACCAATGGTGTCAACTGCGGAATGGTTACATTGCGAATTCGTTGCCATTTGCTGGCTCCGTCTACTGTCGCTGCTTCGTAGTAGGTTGGATCAATTCCCATGATTGTCGCATAGTACATAACACTGCTATATCCAAAGCCTTTCCAAATACCTAGGAAAAGTATGAGATATGGCCAGATACCCAAGTCAGCGTAGAAATTGATTTCTTTGAGACCAAGAGTTTCCAATAAATGGTTGAACACGCCTTTGTCGATGTTTAGGAAGGCATCCGTAAAGAAACTGATGATAACCCAAGACAAGAAGTAAGGGAACAACATAGAAGTTTGGAAGATCTTAACCATTCTCTTAGAACGGAGCTCACTGAGGATAATGGCAATCCCTACTGATACAATCAAGCCAATAAAAATAAAGCCAAGATTGTAGAGGACAGTATTTCGTGTGATAATAAAGGCGTCTCTTGAACTAAATAAGAATCTGAAATTATCGAGTCCGACCCATTTACTATTCATGATACTATCTATGAAACCATTACTGGTCATGTGGTAGTCTTTGAAGGCAACCACGTTCCCAAATACTGGAATGTAGAAGAATAGAATCAACCAGAGTGCCCCTGGCAAAACCATCAAGAGAAAGATCCAGTTGTCTCTCAAGGTTTTTGAAAACTTATTCATAATTTCCTCCCTTTTTATTTTGATATCCATCTAAAAATTCCTTTTTAGACTTTTGATAACGATTACATTATTAGTATACTCCTATTTGCAGGTTAGGTTAAACTACTAATTATAGAAAAAACTCCACAAATTATTTTATGTGGAGTACTTTTGAAGAAAGAGATGTTTCACGCGAAACACCCTGTATAAGATACAATGTTCTTGTTTTTTATGTCGTATAAATGGTTGAAGCTGTCGCAATAGTATGCCACTGGTTGGCTGTTGTGGCTGCGAAGCCCTTGTCTGCGTAGAAGTCGTTAAATGGCAGGATTTCCACTTCCAGCTCGTCGATGCGGTCAAGCTGACCAGCCAGATAAGCCTCGATACGGCTTTCTGCTCGCTTGATGCGTTGCAAGAGTCCTCCCATACGGATGTCAACTGTATCCAAGCCAAAGACCTTGTTTTCCTTCAACCATTGATGGCTAAAGAGGGCATGGAAGTCTTCAATTCGGCTTCTGAGTTCTGGTAATTCTTGTCTGGCAATTTCTTGCAGACTTTCCTTATCATCCGCTTGATAGGCTTGACGAATGCGTCGTCCCACATCCACTTTGCTACTTAAAATAGCATTCAACTGGGCCTGAGTTTCAAAGAGATAAGCATAGTTTCCAGCTTTTTCTTTAATGTCAGCAAGCGTCTCAGCTGCCTGAGCGAAGTGGGGCTTGTCTTGTTCAGGTGTCATGTGCTGGTCAAGAATTGGACAAAGAACATCCTGATAAAAGACATAGCGGTTAGGGTTGATGCCACTGAGATTGCCTGGTAGGTCTGGTAAAAGGTTGGCAAGGTCAATCTGCATAAAATCCTCAACCGATAGACCTGTATTGGTCTGGAAGTGAGCAGACAAACGGTCTAGGTCATTGCGGTAGCAGAGTTCTGCCCAGATTTGCAAGCTTGGTAGGATAGAAAACTGAGCTGTCTCGCCACCATTGTCCCCCCAACCCGTCACGATAACTTCTTTGATATCATTGGCACGGCAGGCTTTATTGGCTTCAAGAGCGATGAGACGGCTGAAATGGTTATTGGGTGTGAAACCAATCCACTTCCAAGCTCCCCCTGCAAAGGCAAGGTCATGGCTAATCTTATGATGATTGCGGAAGTTGCGATTGTATTTTTCCTCGCTATCCTGATAATAGTCCCAGTAAACCAAGGTCACACGATCTTTGAGACGGTCGAGGTAGACACGCGTTTCCTCTGGAATTTCCACGTCACGGTCGTACTGACCATCTGCTGACATAAGTTTAAAGAACATATCGCTCCACATCTGGCAGTGGAAACCATATTTGTCAGCAATATCTAGCACGCGCTCCAAGTGTTGGCACATGAGGAGACTACGATCCACAACACCGTTCAGAATCAAGTAGCGTCCCAAACCAACCAAGTGGGCTTCGTCCATCCCAATATTGACCTTGCGAGTCTTCAGTTTAGATAGGGTAGCAAACATGCCATCAATCAGGTCATAAACCTTTTCTTCGCCGATAAGGAGGATATCCTCCACATCACGGAGCTCCTGCACTTCCTTGACACCCCATTTAACGAAGGCAGACAAGTGGGCCAAGGTCTGGATACATGGCACAAAGGTCATGTCAAACTGCTGGGCATAGGCTTCGATTTCCTGCAATTCCTCAGCCGAATAGGCACCACGGAAATAGCCAAAATAAGGTTGCCCCTCAATCTGGTAGGTGTCTTCCATGTATAGTTCAAAGGTTGAATAGCCCATGAGCGCCAAGACCTCAATCATCTGCTTGGCGGAGGCTACATTCAAAACTGCATTTCGAGAACAGTCAGCCATGTAGGCTAAATCTTCATAAGCCGCTTGTTCTTCAATCTCTACCTTGTCACCTTCTGCTAGAGCTGTTGCTAACAAAGACAAGGCACGATAAAGTTGGTGAGGTTTGCGATAGGTCAATTGATAGTGACCACCCTCACCCTTGATAGAGATAGAGGCTTGGTCAGACTGAGCGACTGCTACCTCTACATCTGGCAGAGAAATGTGATTTTTTAATACTTCAATAGCTTGCGCTTGTTTATCACTAAGTCCTGTAAATCTTACCATTGATTTTCCTCCTGTAACCAGTTGACAAGGGCTCCGTAGAGATTGGCATCTGCATGATAGGTGCAGGCTTGGATAACTGGTGCCACCGTGTATTCTTCGTAGTTCTCGACAAAGTCTTCAACAGCCTTCTTGACACCTTGAATAAAATCTGGATTTTGACTGATAGAGCCTCCCAGACTGATGACATCTGGGTCGATGAGATACTGAATATTGAGCAAGCCTTGCGCCAGATTACGGTTCATGCGCTCAATGGCTTCTTGACAAAGGGCATTTCCTGCTTCGGCCTCTTGGTAAATCTTGCGACCGTCCCAATCAGTCTGACCAGATTTTTCAATCACGTAGCGTACCATATTCCCAGTTGACGCTAGTTGCGACCAGTTGTTGAGCTTTTCCGCAGGGGCAAGAGTTGTCATGTAGCCAAATTCTCCACCCAGACCGTGGCGACCTCGATGAAGTCTGCCATTGATAATCATAGCTCCGCCAATCCCTGTCCCAATCACGACACAGGCTGCATTTTCAAGTTCTGGATGAGCTAGCAATTCACTAAGTCCAACGCAGTTGGCATCATTTTCCAGATGGATAGGAATCTGATAAGAGCTAAGCGCCTCATACCAAGAAAATCCGTGAATGTAGGGTACTGCACTGAAGCCATCAATCACACCTGTCTCTTGATTGACCGCGCCTGGAACGCTCATAGCAATCCCACTATAATCCTGTTCTGACAAACGTTGATCTAGCCAAGCTAGTAAGTCCTCCAAACTTTCTGGCGTTGGAATGCTTGTCTTATCTAGTATTTTCCCATCAGGAGTCAGACTGGCAAACTTAATCCCAGTCCCTCCGATATCAATCGTTGCAATAGTCATTGTTTTTACCATAAAAAGGGGCGAATCAGCAGTTAGTTCTTACCTTTTCGCCCCTCCTTTCTTTTTATGTTTACTTTTTGAAATTAGATTTCTTCTTTTTGAATCAATTCTGTACGAATTTCTTGTGGAGCCAATAGTCCTGAATGAACTGGATATGGTCGTTCCAGCAGGTCAAGGAAGAGATGTTGACTTTCTGGTACACGTACATTTTCACTACACATATTGTAGTAGCGAAGAACATAGCCTTCTTCATTTTCAGCTACCTTAAAGGCTGTTGGACAGATTTGCGGTATGCTGAGAACAGAATGGCTCAAGAGGCTACCAGTCGCAGCCACGCTTCCTTCTTGTTTAGCAAGCTGAAGGCTAGTAAATGGTGTCTGCAAGGCTTTAGCACGACGATAGGCTGAGAAGCGTTCTTGGGCTTGGTGGCATTCAAGCGCAAACTCGACTTCAAACTCACGCAAGCATTGTGCTTCTGGTGTTGGGAAATAACCCCAGTCACCTAACTCACCTGATGCACGCAAAATAGTCACTGCAATGGTGTCGTCTCCAAGGATTTCGTATTCATTCAATCCCTTGTTAGATACAGTCACCCCTTTTTCATCGTCATACAGACTGACAAAGGCTTGTTGGTGTTGAGGATTTTCAGGATTTTCCCATGAAGCTGCTGGTTTGTTTGGTCGTGTCACTACCTCATAGATGCTTTCAGAATCATTGCTTGGACGCGTGTTGTGAGTCTTGACCAAGAGACGGATACGGTGGTCTTTGGCAGTGTTGGTAAAGCGGGTCTTGCAACGGATTTGTGGATTATCAACGAAGATAGTCATCTCAGTTTCAAGATGAATACTTGTCAATTCTTCTGACCGTCCAGCTTCACGCTTCATAAACTCGATGATACCTTTTTGCTCTTCTTCTAGCTTTTCATCTGCACTGACAGGCACAGTCAATTCATGTTTGAGCAAAATCTTAGCGTAGCGAGCTGTGTTTTCCAAGACCTCGTAGCCCTTAAGCTCTGCATAGATTGGCTCTGTTCCTTTTGGTTGGAAATAGATATACTCGTTTCCTATGTCACCACGGTCTTCGAAGCGGATAAAGTCTTCATAGGCTTCGTGAGTTGTCTTGTCATAAACTGTGATATTGTCATCCACACTCACCGTTACAAATGGCGTATCAATCACTCCGTTTTGGTAAATACCGTCGCGGTGTTCTTGTTCTCCTTCTAGCAATTGGAAAGTTGTCCAAGAAAGCGGCGCTAGGTGAACTGGAATAGTCACGCGCACTTGTCGAGCGATACGAGCTTGGCGGAACTTGTCTTTTGGTAAATCGTACTCAAAATTAGCCCCAAGGTCTTCGATTTTAGCCTCTACAGGACGCCCATCCAAGTCCTCCACACGGTAACTTGGCAAGGTAAGAGCAGCCATCTTCTTGTAACCTTCTGTTGGGTGCAATTCCTTGAAATCACAAGTCGCAACATCAATCACTGTGCTGACAGTATCGACCTTATCATGCAGGCCTGTGTTAATGACAGTAAAGAGATAGTCACTTTGAGCCTTAGCCGTAGCAATTTTACCCTTCCACTCGTTAAGAAGATTGCTCTTAACAAAGTTTCCGACTTGATTGACCTTGGCAAAACGTGTCTCCATCTCGCGGTGAACTTCATCCACGCTACAGCCACAGATACTATCATGGGGCGCATTCTGCAAAAGTGTTTTCCAAGCATAGGTCAACTGGTCCTTGTGGTTGTGGCCCCCAGTGATAATTGTCAAGGGTTCTACAACTTGCTCTAGGAGGTTGCTATTTTCTTGGAAGGCTTGTTTGAGATAAATACGAGATGAAGAAGTGTTGGCAAGTGTGTACCAGCCGTCTGTTTCCTGACTGGTCAACTCACCTGTAACCGTTGATAATTGCTCTGGTAGGGCACTTTCCACGGCTTGGACATATTCATCAAAAGAACTATGAACAAAGGTTACATCTGGGAAGAGTTCATTTGCCACACGAATGGCTTCACCCAAATTTTTCTGCACAGGTTGATGGTCACAGCCGTTCATCATCAACCACTGGTTGGTTGAAGCATAGTCACGCACGTCTGCCAGTTTTTGTTTCCAGAAGGTCAAGGCCTCGTCTTTATCAACTGGAATTTCATTCCCATTACTGTACCAGTTGGCAAAGAGAATCCCGAGGACACGACTTCCGTCCGCACCCTGCCAATACATTTCTGAAAACTGAGAAGTAAACTGCTCATCTTCGAGGACTTGGTTGTCAAATCCAATCGGCTTCACACCACGACCAAAAGCTGCCACATGAATGCCTGATTTTTGAAGAATTTGAGGCGCTTGTCCCATATTTCCAAAGGTATCTGGAAAGTAACCAATCTGGGTTGATTTGCCCCATTTTGCACATTCTGCTTGACCAATCAAGGTATTTCGGACATTGGCTTCACTTGAAATCAAATAATCATCTTGCAAGATGTAAAAAGGACCAATCTTCAATTTTCCTTCGTCAATGTAGCGTTGAACTTTGTCACGATTTTCAGGGCGAATCTCCAAGTAGTCGTCAAGGACAATGGTTTGACCATCCAAGTGGAAGCTCTTGAACTCAGGGTCATTTTCAAAGAGATCGAAGAGATTGTCAAATAGTTCCACCAACTGCATACGGTGGCTTTCAAAAGGCAAGTACCACTCACGATCCCAGTGACTATGTGAGATAATATGTACGACAACATTTTCCATGAAGTAAAACCTCATTCTAAATTTAAATTTTTATTGTTAACGTTTTAAATGTAAATTTGTGATTCTTTCCAAGAATCAGTTGCGCTAAAGCGTGTTCCTTAGCGGATATCCAAGTAATCCAAGACCAATTCACAGAACATCATGTTGGCCCAAGAGAACCATTCACGAGAGTAGAGAGTTGGGTCATCTACGTGGAAGCTTTCATGCATAACACCTGTACCACCATCGCAAGAAACCAGCTGATCCAGCAAGAATTTTTTCTCTGCCTTATCTCTTGTTGTCAAACCTTGGATAGAAAGGGCGATTGGCCAGATATAGCGATAGAAGGTATGAGAACTTCCGAGACCGCTAGCGTATTCTCCTTGGTAGAAGTATGGATTTTCAGGGCTCAGAATGGTACGACGAGTGGCTTGATAAACTTCATCATCGACTGAACAGTAGCCCAGATAAGGCGCAGCCAACAAACTTGGTACGTTTGGATCATCCATGATGCTGGCATTTCCTAGACCATCCACTTCAAAGGCGTAAATCTTTTCACCCTTGCTATTAGTGGTGTAGGCGTAATTTTCAATGCCTTCTTGAATCTCATACTGGAGACGCTTAGCATCAGCAATAATACTCTCGCTATCAGCTAGGTCTAGTTCTGCGAAGATCTCTTGCACATAACCCAAGACTACTACAGCAAACATATTTGACGGAATCAAGTAACTATACTGACAGCAATCATCACTCGGACGAAAGGCTGACCAAGTCATACCTGTCACTGCAAAATCAGGTCCAAAGCCATCATTTACCAAAGTGTCTTCCTTGCGGTCCGTATCTCGGACAAAACGATAAGGAGAGTTCTTGTGGTCTTGTTCTACCGTCCACAGATTGAGGATTTCCTTAGTCGCTGCGACAAAAGTCTCATCAAACTGACTAATCTCGCCAGTCTCTTTCCAGAGGAGATAAGCCAACTGCAAAGGATAGCAAAGCGAGTCCACCTCATACTTACGTTCCCAAATCCAGCCATTAAGGTCGGTGTGGTCGGTCTCGTGGTGCCCCTTCCAGTTTTCCTCAATGTTGAAGGAGTTGGCATAAGGATCCTTGAGAATCAAGGTCATCTGACGCTTGACTAAACCTGCAATGGTCTGACGCAGGAGGGAATCTCTTTTAGCCACATGAAGGTAGGGTCTGAGTTGGGCTGTCGAATCCCGAAGCCACATTGCAGGAATATCCCCTGTCAAGACAAAAGTGGAACCATCTTCTAGGATTTCAACCGTATTGTCCAAGGTATCTGTATAGCAACGCTCAAAGACATCCACCCACTCTGGATGGTCCTTAGCCCGCTCTGCTACTTCATCTAGCCATTCTCTAACAATTTCTTTTGAATAAATCATCGTGCAGTATCCTCTTTCAAACAAGTTTCATTTTCAGTATATAGCTTTTGATACAGAAAATACATACACAAATGATAGTCATTTTTCTACAAAATAGTTATCTTTGAAACTCCTTTTCTATAGGTTCTCTTTTTCTGATATAATGTAGAAAAACAGCTAAAGGAAAGACTATGAAACCACTACTTGAAACCATCGATACCCGCTTTGGAACTGCCAGCAAGCATGCCTTTTCTCGGGGAAATACCCTGCCATACACAGGCGTGCCTTTTGGGATGAACTACTTTGTACCCCAGACCAGTGACCAGGAGGGCTCTTGGTTTTTCGATCCGCATCTGCCTATCTTTCAGGGGATTCGATTAACCCACCAGCCCAGTCCTTGGATTGGTGACTACTCTTGGCTCCTTCTAACACCTATCACAGGCCAGCTAGGTGGAGACAGCCTCTTCCATCGTCAGTCTTCCTATGATATGGATAAGGCCTCTTTCCAACCTCATTATCTGAAAATTTTCTCCCTGCGCTATCAGATTGAAAGCCAGCTTACACCGACTTGCTACGGTGCTTCTATTCGTTTGGAGCAAAAACAAGGCAAAGCCCTCTCCCTCTATCTTCACGCAGCAGATGAACTGACAGTAGAGCAAGTAGATAAGGGGAATCTTGCCCTGCGACAAGAAGGAAAAACTGAAACCAACAAAAATCCACTGATACTGTTCACATCCCTGAAAATGAATACGGATATCCTTGCTATCAGCCAAGAAGGTGGAGACTGGCGAATTGACCTGGCAGATAGCCATGCTGAAATTCAACTAGCCACTTCTTTCATCTCACCTTCTCAAGCACTGCTTAATCTACCTCAAGAAGATTTTGATAGCTGCAAATCAAGTGCCCAAGCGGATTGGGAAAATCTCCTCCATCGTTTTGACATTATAGAGACAGGAGAGGCTAACCGAACCTTCTTTGATCACTGCCTTTACAGACTCTTCCTCTTCCCACAGACTTTTTATGAGATTGATGAATCAGGGCAAGCCATCCACATGGATCTGGCTACTGGCACTGTCAAGCCTGGTGTCCTCTTTAGCAACAATGGTTTCTGGGATACCTTCCGCACCACCTTCCCCCTCTTTTCCCTTATCATACCGGAACACTACCACCGCTTTTTAGAAGGTTTCCTCAATAGCTACCACGATACTGGTTTTCTTCCAAAATGGCTGGCTCCAGATGAACGGGGTATGATGCCCGGTACACTTTTAGACGGTATTATCGCAGATAGCGCCTGCAAGGACATGGCTCCTGACCTAGAAGTAGAATTCCTCCAAGCCATGCTTGAAACAGCCACCAAGTCCGATCCTCTCGGCATCAATGGTCGCCACGGACTAGCCCAATACCAAGAACTGGGCTACCTCTCTACCGACCACCACGAAAGTGTTAGCCATACCCTAGACTACGCCTATAGTGACTTTTGTATCGCCAGCTGTGCCGAAAAACTTGGTCAGAATGACATCGCGGAAACCTATAGGACTGCATCTCAAAATTACCGCCATCTATTTGATGCTGAGACAGGTTACATGCGAGCGCGAGACAATCAAGGCAACTTCCGCCCTGACTTCTCTCCCTATAGTTGGGGACGTGATTATGCCGAATGTTCTGCCATCCAAGCAACTTTAGGCGTTCTCCACGACATCCCAGATTTAATCCAACTTATGGGGGGAAAAGAAGCCTTCAGCAACTATCTTTTGAAAACCTGTCAAGATGCTCCCCTCTTTGAGACAACAGGCTATGGTTACGAGATTCACGAAATGAGCGAAATGGCTACTGCTCCTTTTGGACAACTCGCCATTTCTAACCAACCTAGCTTCCACATTCCTTATCTATTCCGTTACAGCAACTACCCTGACTACACTGCCCTTCTTATCAAGACGCTCCGTCAGAAAGCTTTTCACCCAAGTTGGGAAGCCTATCCTGGTGATGAAGACAATGGCAGTCTCTCGGCCTGGTACATCTGGTCAGCTCTCGGTTTTTATCCGACCTGTCCAGGAAAACCAAGCTATGATCTCGGAATCCCTCTCTTTGACCACCTCCGAATCTATCTCGCTAAAGAAAATAAATGGCTAGATATTCATACTAAGCAAAACCACAGCCATTTTAACTTTGTCAAAGAATGCCGACTGGACACAACCCTAGTATCAACTATTCAACACCAAGACCTCCTAAAAGCTGATCAGCTAACCTTCACCCTCAGCTGGTTACCAAGTCAGCCGTTCACTTCCTGAAATACAAAAATCTCCTAGCAGGCTTTCCTGCTAGGAGATTTTCTTATGAGAGGTACTTGTTTAAGCTTTGAAAATCGGACTTATCATCTGATGTTTATCAAACAATCTACCAATTAAGCTTCTTCGTCTTCTTTACGACGACGGCCTGCAAGACCAAGACCAAGTAATGCACTTGCGGCAGCTGCTACCATAGCTACAGTAGAATCTGCTGTACCTGTATTTGGCAATTCTTTAGCTGCTTTACGCGCGTTTGTTGCTGCTTCTTGGCTAGCATTAGCTGCTGCTTGAGTAGTAGCTGGAGCTACAGCTGGTTTTTGAGCAGCTTGGTCGTTAGCTGGAGTTGCATGATCAGTTGATGAAGCAACTTTCGCCATGAAGTCTTCGATACGTTTAACCATTGCATCCACTTCTGCTTGACTTGCGTCTGCATTAGCAAATACTTTCTTAGCATCTGCTGATAATGCATTCGCTTCTTTTGCAGTTTCTGCATCAAACTTAGCTGATTCTTTGATGATCAATTCATCTAATTGATGGATAGCACCTTCTAACTTAGCTTTATTCACTTTTGCATCAGTGTTATTAGCTGCGTTATTGCCAGAAGTTCCGTTACCGTTACCACTGTTATTGCCTCCACCATTTGATGGTACATATGGACGTTGTTTAAAGATATCTTTAGCTACGATTGTGTAAACTTTACCATCTTTAGTAATTACAGTTGCGTTTCCTGCTTTGTCGAAGATAACTTCTACTACATCAGCATTTGCTCCTTTAATCTTAGCTTTTGCAGCTTCTTTTTCTGCATCTGTTAAGTTATTGAAGTCTGCTACTGTTTCTTTTTCGAAGTCAACGTTGATGTTTTCACCATTGTTCTTAGCTGCAACATCTTTAGCATCTTTAACTAATTGAGCTGCTGGAATTGTTGCTGTCTTACCTTCTGGAGTTGTTACTGTCGCATTTCCGTTTTCGTCTACTACTACAGTTGATCCTGGGTTGACTGCTTTAATTGATTCTTTAACTTTTTCAATTTCATCAGCTGTTAATTTAGCTTTATCTCCAACTAACACTCTAGTTGCTGGTGTATTTACACCATTTTGTTGAGTTGGGTCAGTTAATTTATCTTCTGGAATTACTAAGTCAAGTTCTGGGATTACTAATACTGTTCCATCACCTTTAGTAACGATTACATCACCTTTATCATTTACTACTACAGTTGATCCTGGGTTTACATCCTCTACTGCTTTCTTAACTTTTGCTTTTTCTTCATCTGTTAAGTTAGCTGGATCCTTAACTACTGTCTTAGTTGCTGGTGTGTTTGCACCATTTCCTGCGTTTTCTTTACCTGCATCTACTGCTGACTTAGTTAAATCTGTTGCTGGAATTGTTGCTGTTTTACCTTCTGGTGTTGTTACTGTTGCGTTTCCTTTATCGTCTACTACAACTTTAGATCCTGGATTTACTGCTTTAACTTTGTTTTCGATCGCTTTCTTCTCAGCATCTGTTAAGTTAGCTGGATCTTTAACTTCCACTTTAG